>JAKBAG010000061.1 GCA_021809235.1 Acidobacteriota bacterium | reverse complement strand
CAGTGTTTCAATCCGCCGAACGGGCAATCAGCGAGAAATAGGCTCGAGACTGTGTATGCGAATGGCCCGCCACGGGCTTCAATGCCCTTGAAGCGTGGAGGATCCGCCATCGCACGCTCTGCATAAGTCGAGTGGAATGACTTTCGCAGTTCATCGAAATGCGCTTAGGACTCCGGCAGGGCCTGAGGTAGGGAATTGCTGCACGAGGAAGATGGCGGAACTGCTGTTTTTGCAGTTCCGCCATCTTCCATTACGGCTGATTGCTCTGGTAGGTGTTGGGAGCGCCCGGTGTTGCCAGGTCGCCGGTGATGTTGGTCCTGCTGGCGTGGCTGTGAAGCAGGGCCGTGCCCAGGGTTATACCGCTTCCGCTCACCATTTCCCCCGAGGGATAGTGGTTGGTCAATGGGTGTTGCAGCAGGATAACCGCGACAGGAAATCTCCGTACGGCAGCGATCACGGCGGTTTCCTGTCCGTTTCCAATCCGAATGTTCTCTCCCTCTTCAAATCCAGCTGCATTGCCGACTGCCAGGCTGGTTGCACCTGGTTCCGCATCTCTTGTGAGAGTTGTCCCTCCTGCCGTGCCCACGGATGCGATCGTTGCCGTTTCCAGGTTGGTGCCGGAGTCAAGACGCACCGTTTCTCCGGGGAAAAACCCATTCACACTGGCCACCTTGATGTTGTTTGCTCCCACTTCGGCAGGCAGCGAAAGCTGAGTTGCCGGTGCGCTCCGGAAGTCATCGCAATTGCTGTCAGTATCTGTTCCATCCGGATATCGTCCTGTGCTCACATCCGCAGCCGCAGCCATCGGCCATGCTCCTGCTGCGCTGGGAGCGGGTGCAAAACATCCGCTGCGACCAACGCCGGAGGCTGACTGGTATCCCTCAGCGGCCCATGGGTCAACCAGTCCGCCATAATTCAAGCTGTCAGCAACATTGCCACGGGAATCGCGCAGGATCAAACTTCCTTCGCTGACCGGAATCGTGCGTCCAAACAGGGGCGACTCGGTCGTCAGTGCCGGTCCGCCGAACCACTGGTCCGGTTTTGCGCTGTCCTGGTATCCGGCAGTCATTACGGCCTCATCCCGAACCACGGCATCGACCCCGTGCGACTGTGTCAAGGCCGCATTCAGCGTGATGCCGGTTCCCAGTGCCTCTACCGGTTCATTACTCCCATGTGCAAAGCGTGTTGCCGGAGTAAAGCTGATGCCGGTTCCTCGATCGCTGAATGGAAGATTCGCTGCGTGCGCGAAACGAAGCGGAGCTGTCAACTCCACGCCGGTGCCAGGCTCCACCACGCCCTCGTCACGAATATGCGAGGACCGCAGTGGCGGCTGAATTTGAATCCTTCCACCGCGCATGCCCTCCACAAACACAGCCTGAATCTTTACCCGTTCCACGGCGCCAGGCCGACCCACAAGCATCTCACGGTTGGCCTGGAATCCCTTCGCATTGCGGACATGAATCTCCGTGGTTCCTGCTGCTGCATCGGCGCTCAGGTTGCTGCGTACCGCTGACGTTCCCACGCTGGCCACCGTCACCGATTCTATTCCGTGCCCCTTGCTGGCAATATCCAGGCGGATGTGGTCGCCTGCAGAGATCCGGTCTGCATCAGTTACCTGCAGAGTTCGGCTTCCAGCTGCGGCATCCACTGCCAGATATTGCTGCGAACCGGGCTTGCCCACAGCAGTTACCGTTACCACTTCCATGCGTTCTCTGCCTTCCGGCACGGTCGGGTAGGTTGCACCGTAACCAATGGCCATTTTCTGCCCAACGGCAAAGCCGGAGACATCCATTACAGGTACATTCCGTGCCCCTGCAGGAATCCGGATCACGGGTCCATCCGGCAGCGGCTGCCAGACGGTTGTTGGGCTGCTGGCTGCCGTTCCTACGTTCGCAATTCTGTGGTTTTCTGCACGCCCTCCCCATCCAATCTGGATGCTATCTCCTGCCTTCATGCCCGTTGTATCCCGGACAAAGATAGTACGGGTGCCTGTGGCTGCCTGCACTGCCAGCCCGGAATCGGCCAATCCCAGCAGATAGAATCCATGCGCCTTCAGTTTGGTTTTTGCTGGAAGGGTGATCCGCGAAAACACTGCTTGCTGCGTGGGATGCACAGTCAGGTTCCATCCGGAAAGATCCACATCTGCATCTGCTGCGTTGTACAACTCCACAAAGGAATTCGTTGCATTCATGGGCGGTCCGGACCGGATGCGGAACTCGTTGATCTTCACCGGCCAGGTGCTGCGCGCCTTTTCCACTGTCGCAATCCGATGCAGCTTCCCATCCATGTGCCAGCTCGCTTCGCCTTTCATGTCGCCATTCCACGACGCAGCACCTGCAGTCACACGATAGATGGCATGCAGGCTTTCTCCGGCGGCCAGTGTCGTTGCCTCCTGCTGGCCGCTCGCCAGCTTTGCCGACCATCCCTGCGGAACTGCCAGGCTCAGCTTTACTCCCGTCACAGTCTTTCCCAGGGTGTTGCGGAAGGTAACCGTCGTCTCCCGTGTCTGGTTGGGAACAAAGCTTTGTACCCCAGTCGGCTTGTCCGCATTAGCGGCCACACTCAATGGCATGTCGCCATAGTGAGCCTGCACCACATTGGCCTGCACGGTCTGATCCGTTGCATCGCTTGGATAACTGCCTGCCTCCGTCATGGCTCCTTCATAGAAGGTGCCCTGGGAGCCATTGCTGTTGTCGCCACCGTTGCCCAGCAGAATCGCGCCCTGTTTGCGCATCGGATCATAGGTCGCATTCACGCGTTCTCCGCGAAACATTGTTTGAAGCGCCCCACGCTGTGCATCGCCCCCCAGCGAGCTCCAGGCATGTGGCCTTCCCTTGGCCATCGCCGTCACAAATCGCCACGGAATATTCGGCAGACGGCACACCTTGGAACCGTCCGGGTTCACGCATCCCACCAGGTTATTTTCCTGGTCGGTCATCACCCACGGTCCGGGCATCGTTCCGTGATACCAGTAGGGGGCATCGCCAAAGTAGGTCGTCTCCATCGTTCCGTTGTCGTCGTCCCGGCTGTCAATCTCTGCGTTCCCATAGTCGAAGCAGCAGCCGGAGTTAAAGTGGTGTCCATTAATCACCCAGTACTGTCCCTCCGCCTGGTCGTCCACTGCCGTGCCACGCGGATCATCATTCCGCAGCCCCATTCCCGGTTCGATCAGAACACCGTACACCTTGTGTCCCATCACCATGACTGGAGCCATGTCCGCCAGCGGTACATTGTTGAATCCACCCAGTGCCGGACCGCTGAAGCCTCCACGCGGAGCCTGAGTTAGGTCATTGTGCTTGCCGGACTGATCGTAGATGCGGGTGATCCAGCAGACGGTCTGCGCACAGAAGGCATCCTGCGCGGCAGCATCGGCATATCCACCGCCATCTCCGGACGCAGTCGGCTCCACCACTCCAATCTTCAGGCTTTTTCCGTCGGACTGCCGCACCACCTCGTAGAGCGGCCCGTGGTAGTTGGCCAGCAGCGCCCGTGTTGTGCTGTGCGCTGCCACGCAGGCATCACCGGCTGCGGCATATAGATCACATGGTCCCTGGGGTCGTCGTGACGGCTGTGCCACGGATGTTCCCGTAGTGATCGCCAGGCTAGCTGCCGCCAGCGCCCATCGTGCTGCCTTGCGTCCCTGCTTGATTCCAAGACCTTGCATCCCATCCTCCCGAAGTTGTCTCTCCGTCTGCGAACGACCAGCTTGGGCCGTCCCCATCAGTGGACTGCGGGGCATACATCTGCAGGCATCGCCCCGCGAGCCGCTTCCCCTCATCGGAAAAGCCTGGGAGCGAAGTCTGCCAACGCCCGTCGCCACGTCAGCCACTCATGAGCCGTTCCCGGGGATTCAAAGTACACATTGTGAATCCCGGCCTGGGTCAGGGCATCGCTGAATGCCTTCACTCGCGGGCCCTCCACTGACCCGGTGGAAAGAAACAGCACCTTGACTTTCTGATTGAAGCTGGTCGCATCGGCAAAGGCACCAAAGCAGCTTGTCTTCGGATCAAAGCTTCCGGAGAAACCGTTGCAATTTCCGCTGAAGCCGCCCAGGTAGGCAAATTTGTCCAGATTCTGCAGCCCGGTTGAGAATGTCTGCATCCCACCCATGGACAGTCCAGCCATCGCCCGGTTCTCTCGTCCCGGAGCCACACGGTATTCCTTTTCAATCATCGGAATCAGATCGGTGAACATCATCTCGCTGAAGGTGTTGCTGAGGTGAAACATCGGTCGCCGTCTGGCTGTCGGTGTCCCTGGTTTGCGTCCCGGCCCGGCTCCCGGCATGCCCGGCGCTCCGCCCATTGGCGGCTGTGGCTCGGGATTGGCCTCGGTCAGCACGCCGCGGGCATCATAGATGCGTCCATCTTCGCCCGGCTTCGCTGCATTCAGGTTATCCATCACAATCAGCATCGGTTTGGCTTTGTGCGCGGCAATCAGATTGTCCATAATCTGCTGCACATGCCCCTGAAAGGTCCATCCCAACTCATTCTCACCCCATCCATGCAGCAGATACAGCACCGGGTAGAGCTGCTTGGGGTGTCGGTTGTAGCCGGCGGGAACATAGACCAGGCAGCGCCGCCACTTCTGGGTAACTGTTGAGTAGTACCAGCGAATCTGCACATCGCCATGTGGCACCTGCTGGTTGCTGTAGAAGGCAGCATCGGAGGCCGGTACCTCAATCGCGCTGCTCCACATGCCTCCTCCAAAGTACGTTTCCGTCGAAGGGTCTGAGAATGAAGCCCCGTCGATCTGGACCATGTAGTAGTGGAATCCCTCCACCAGCGGTGTGGTCGTCGCATACCAAAGCCCATTGGCTCCCTGCGTCATCGGGAATCCCTTACCCACCCGCACAGTCACGCTGTGGGCCTCCGGTGCCGATACCCGGAACATGACCCGATGATCCGGAAAGATGCACGGAAATGGAGCGCCAGGAATATTCAGCGCAGAGGGAAGACAGTTCGCGGGAACCTGTGCCTGAGCGCTTCCGGCCAGCAGCAGCGCTCCTGCAATCAGAGTTCCCAGAGTCACACAAGCTTTATGCATGTTCATTTCCTTTTACCTCACAGCAGAGTCGTCCGCACAGTGCGGCCTGGCAACAGTTGTCCCGTCCCGGAAACTCACACAGAACGCCGAATGGTTTCCCGGGAACAGGCGGCAATTCTATCCTCTATACGTCCATTTGCGCCAAGTGATTCGATTTTCCAGGATCTTGCCTCCGTCCAGACATTCCTTCGACGGAATCCCCAGGGCCGCATGGTATGCCGGACTGTAACATTTCTCATCAGCAGGATCGGGTTGTGCCGGCCGCTCATCCATCAGTTGACGGCAATGGGCAGGCACCGGCACAGAGTAGGCAGTCCATACTCTCAGAGCGTATGCTTGCATGCGATCCGGAAACGGTCATACGGAGCATCGGGAACGCAGACATACGTTTGCTGCAGGTAGTTCCAGGGCATCTTTCCGTCCGGATGGATTTGCAATCTTTGGGAGGCTTTTGTGTTGAGCGAATTTATCTCTTTGCGGCGGTTGGCATGCCGGACTGTGGCATCCGCCTGCTGCCTAACGCTGCTGTCTTCGGTGGCAATCCAAGCGCAAACCCAATCTTCGGCTGGCTTCGCTCGTGGCTCAGCGGCTCCGGATGCACAGACCGAGGCCCAGATTCAAAGCTCGATCCAGCAGACGCTTCAGAAGCTGACGCTTGAGGAAAAGATCACCCTGCTCTCCGGCTCGCGCATGATGGATTCGGCACCAATACCGCGTCTTGGCATTCCTGCCCTGCGGATGAGCGATGGTCCTGTCGGAGCACATATTCCGCCGCCTTCGACGGCTTTCGCCGCCGGTATCGGCCTGGCCGCCAGTTGGGATCGGGATCTGGCCCATCGCATTGGTGTGCAGCTGGGCCGTGATGCGCGCTCGCGCGGTGTCAGCTTCCTGCTCGGCCCCGGCGTCAATATTTATCGCGCCCCCATGAATGGCCGCAACTTTGAGTACTTTGGCGAAGACCCTTATCTTTCCGGCCAGATTGCCGTCGGTTACATTCGCGGCGTGCAGTCTCAGCGCGTCAGCGCCACCATCAAGCATTTCGTGGCCAACAACTCCGAATACGCTCGCTTCACGTCGGATTCCGTAGTCAGCGAGCGGGCACTGCGCGAGATCTATCTGCCTGCCTTTGAGGCAGCGGTCAAGCAGGCGCACGTGGGTGCCGTTATGGACTCCTATAACTTCATCAATGGCGTCCATGCCACCCAGAATTCTCATATCAACATCGACATTCTGCGCCATGACTGGCACTTTGACGGACTGCTCATGTCCGACTGGACAGCCACGCACGACGGTGTGGCCGCAGCCAACGGTGGGCTTGATCTGGAGATGCCCTTCGGTTGGTACATGAATGCCCAGACGCTGATTCCTGCCGTCAAGGCAGGCAAGGTTTCCGAGGCTACCATCGATGCCAAGGTGCGCCATCTGCTCGACGTGGCCTATCGCTTCGGCTGGATTGGTCCCGATGGAACCTATCACGATCCGATCGACCGCTCCATTCCGCGCTATAACCAACAGGGCCGCGAGGTTGCCCTGCAGGGGGCAATTGAAGGCGCCGTGCTGCTGAAGAACGCTAACCATTTGCTCCCGCTTGATCCGGCGCGCACCACGCATATCGCCGTCATCGGCCCGGATGCCTTCCCGGCCAATCCTGAGGCTGGCGGCAGCGGCATGGTGCCTACCTTTGACAGCGTCAGCATCCTGAAGGGGATCAGCGACCGTCTTGGCCTGAAGGGGCAGGTCACCTGGGATCGTGGGCTGCCCAAGCTCAGCATTCTGGCTATGACCACCGGCTTCACCCCTGCCGCGAATGTCTATCGCCCAGGCGTTACGGTGGAGACTTTTGCTACTTCGGACTTTAGCGGCAAGCCGATTGCCACTCGCAATGAGCTGGCCATGAACTCCGGTAAATCGGCGCTGTCCGATCCCGATATGGCCGACCTCATCAACACCATTGACAGCAACACCATGAAGATGTTCATGGGCGGCGGTGCGCCGCAGCACTTTGATCGCTGGACGGGCTACTACCATGCGCGGTCGGCCGGAGATTATCTGCTCTTTGTCGAGGATCAGGGCAAGTATCGCGTTCTGGTCGATGACAAGACCTTAATTGACCACGCGGAGATTCCCCGCTTCGCCCTTACCCAGATCGTGCTGCCGCTCACGCCGGGAGCACACAAAGTGGTGGTGGAGGAGTTGAGCGGTCCGCAATTCGGCTCCGGCGTCCTGCGCCTGGGCATTGCAAAGAAGGATACTCTGGTAACGCCGGATGCCCTGGCCCTGGCTCGTCGCGCGGATGTGGTGGTGGTGGCTGTCGGCTACAACCCCGATATTGAAACCGAAGGCGCAGATCGCGAGTTCCTGCTTCCACCTGGACAACAGGAGCTGATTGAGAAGATCGCTGCCATCAATCCTCACGTTGTGGTCACCATTACCTCCGGTGGCAGCGTAGATGCCACACCGTGGCTGGACAAGGTGCAGGCTCTGGTAGAGAACTGGTACTCCGGGGAAGAGGGTGGCACGGCATTTGCCCACCTGCTGTTCGGCGACAACGACCCCTCTGGCCGTCTGCCGATCAGCTGGGAGAGCAAGCTGACAGACAATCCCTCCTACCACTCCTACTATCCGCTGCCGGGCACGGAGAAGATCCCCTACAACGATGGCATCTTCGTCGGGTATCGCGGCTACGAACACAACCATGTGCAGCCGCTGTTTCCGTTTGGCTTTGGACTGAGCTACACGAGCTTCCGATACAGCAACCTCAAGATTGCTCCCGCGGGTGCACCGGGTGCCTACTCGGTGAGCTTCGACGTGACCAATACAGGCTCACGAGAAGGCGCCGACGTGGCGCAGCTCTACGTTGGCGAGGATCATCCGACCGTAGAGCGTCCAGTACAGGAGCTGAAAGGCTTCGAGCGGGTTGATCTGAAGCCGGGACAGAGCCGTCACGTAAGCCTCACGCTGAATGCACGCTCCTTTGCCTGGTATGACGTGGCTGCGCATGACTGGAAGGCCAATGCGGGCAGCTACACGGTCCACATCAGCCGTTCGTCGGCCGATTCCAAGCTGACCGGGACCATCCGGCTTCCCGCGGCCATCACAATTCCGGTGGATGCGATGAATTAACCGCCAGCCGCAACCTGAGCAACAAAAGTGCCCGGCAACTTTCCCTCGTTGCCGGGCACCTTCTGTCTGCAGGGAACTTACTCAGTCCTTATCCGGAGGGATGGTTTCGGGCAGCGGCAGTTGCTCGTCCAGCCGCATGGAGATCATGTCCTGCCGAAGCTGACGCACGGTGGAAAAGGCAAGGGCATGGATGCCAGCCTTGCGTGCCGCCTCCACATTGACATCCTTGTCGTCCAGAAACAGCGTCTCTTCCGGTGCGGTACCAAGGCGGTCCAGCAGCAACGTGTAGATGGCGGCTTCCGGCTTGGCACAGCCATGCTGGTAGCTCCAGATGTGCAGGTCGAAGTCTGCGATCCAGGCCAGGCTGGACTCAATGCTGGCCAGTACGGAATCCCCCATATTCGATAGGATGGCCGTGGCAAAGCCCTCGCTGCGCAACAACTGCTGCCAGCGCACCATCGCAGAATTTTCCGTGGTCCACATACGGGCATCCCAGTAGTTGAGCTCCGTCAGGCTATGTTCGTTCAAGGTCAGTCGTGCGTCCCGTGTAAATTTCTGCCAGAAGCCGATGCCGGTCAGATCGCCGCGGTCGTAGGCATGACGATCCACCCAGTAGAGCGCTTCGAAGTCAGCTTCCTCCAGCCCGGTAATCCGTAGCAACTCCTGCCTGGCAACCGGATCGGGCGGGCCGCTGAGTACCATTCCGTAGTCGAAGACCACTGCGCGTATGCTCATGGCTCCATCTTAGAGCCTGCTCCCACTACCGGGGATGGCGGCGTGGCAGCTATGGTACCCGTTAGCATGCGATGCTGGAAGCATGCATTTCTCCCGGCGTACAGACTGGAATACGGACACCACGTCGCTGGCACGCGCGCTGGCAGAGCGCCGCAGCAGCGGACAGGTGGTTTTGGATCTGACCGCTTCTAACCCGCGCCGATGCGGCATTCAGTTGCCGGAGCAGTTTCTGCAGCCATTCCTGGCGCCGGAGGTGCTTGATTACGACCCCGATCCGCGCGGGCAGCGGGCGGCTCGACAGGCGGTATGTGCCTACTATGCCGAGCGCGGCGTAAGCGTGGAGCCGGAGCAAATGGTGCTCACCACGGGAACCAGCGAAGCCTACAGCTTTCTGTTCCGCATACTCTGCGATCCGGGTGATTCGATCCTGGTTCCGGTTCCCGGCTATCCGCTCTTCGACTATCTTGCAGATGCCGAATCTGTGCATCTGGTTCCGGTGCCCATGTTGCGGGACCACGGCTGGCATCTTGACTGGCAGCGGATGGAGCAGTCGATCACGTCGAGCACCCGGGCCGTGATCCTGGTGCATCCCAACAACCCTACAGGCCATTTCACCACTGCCGAGGAGAGCGAGCAGCTGTATGCGTTTTGCCGCCGTCATGGATTGGCGCTGATTGTTGATGAGGTGTTTCTGGATTACGCACTGGAGCCCACGCCGGGGGTCGATGCCTGCTCGTTTCTGGCGCGGCAGTGTTCAGTGCCTTTGTTTGTGGTCAGCGGGATCAGCAAGATACTTGGGCTGCCGCAGATGAAGCTGGCCTGGATCGTGGCTGCGGGCAGCGAGCCGGAGCGTGGGCAGGCGCTCGAACGGCTTGAAGTGCTGGCGGATACGTTTCTGTCAGTGTCCACGCCGGTGCAGGTGGCTGTGCGTAGCTGGCTGCCGGAGGGGGCCGCGGTGCAGCAGCAGATTAGGCAGCGCATCAGCGGTAATCTGGCAGCGCTGGATGTTGCACTGGAGATGCAGCCAGTTCGCTGGGTAAGTCGGCTGGAGGCACAGGCAGGGTGGTATGCGGTGCTGCGAATTCCAGCGCTCCACGACGACGAAGAGATGGCCCAGCGGCTGCTGGAGCGTGGAGTCTGGGTGCATCCCGGAAGTTTTTTCGCGATGCCGTCCAGCGGTTGGCTGGTGGTGAGCCTGCTGACGCCGGAGCTGGAGTTCCGCACTGGGGTGATGCTGCTACTGGAGTCGGTGGCAGCGATGGCGGAATCGGCTGATAGCCGCTGAGCGAGGCTCCTGCTGACCGTTTATCGGCGCTGCAGGAAGGGATTGGTTGCCTTTTCGCGCTCCAGCGTGGTCTCGGCTCCGTGACCAGCCAGAACGCGGGTCTGGTCGGGAAGCCCCATCAGCTTGTGATGGATGGAGGCAAGAATCTGCTGCGGATTGCCGCCGGGCAGATCGGTGCGGCCGATGGTACCGGCAAAGAGTGTGTCTCCGGCAACGAGCAGGTTCTGGGTGCCAAAGTGGAGGCAGACACTGCCGGGCGTGTGGCCGGGGGTGTGCAGGACGGTGGCTGGATAGCGGGTGAGTCCGACCACCATACTTTCGTGTAGTGTCTCGTCGGGTGGTGCGGTCTCCGGCGTGGGCACTCCGAGCCAACCGGCCTGTACTTCCATCATGCGTAGCAGCGGCATATCGTCGGCGTGCATCAGGATAGGCGCACCGGTGAGTCGCTTTAGCTGGAGGGCGCCGCCAACGTGATCAATGTGAGCATGGGTGATGAGGATCTGGCGCAGGGTTACGCCGAGCTCGGTGAGGCGGCGGTGGATGCGCTGGATGTCGTCGCCGGGATCGATGACTATGGCCTCGCCATGTTCGGTGTCTACGGCCAGGGTGCAGTTGCATTGGAGCAGACCGACGGGAAAGGTTTCGATAACCATGGCTTTATTGTAGGAGCGAACGGGCCATTGCGGCTTGACGTGGTGCACAGGGCTCTGGTCTACTGCAAGCCATATGCTTCGGATTTTCACCAGCCGGGAGATTCCAGCCGCCATTCGAATTAGTGGCTCCATTTCGGCTGTGTGGAGAAAGGTCTGAATCCGACGGAAGCAATCGGGAAGTGTAGACGGCCATCTCCGCAGCAGCGGTGGGTGGCTTTTTTCTTGCAGGCAAGAAGGAATATCGAGTTGCGATAAGGAGCCATGACGTGTCATCGGTCACACTGGAAACCATAGAAGCCGCCCGACTGCGGCTGGGACAGGCGATTCATCTGTCGCCATGCCAGCTGTCGCATCATCTGTCGGAGCGCACCGGGCTGGAGCTCTACCTCAAGCTGGAAAATCTGCAGCGAACCGGAGCCTTCAAGGAGCGAGGCGCGCTGAACAAGCTGCTGACGCTGACCGATGCCGAGAGGCGCCGGGGTGTGATTGCCGCCTCAGCGGGAAATCACGCGCAGGGCGTGGCCTTTCATGCCGCAAAACTGGGCATCCGGGCACAGATCGTGATGCCGCAGGCTACGCCGCTGGTGAAGGTGGTGGCCACACGGGCCTTTGGTGCTGAGGTGGTGCTGCACGGAGCCAACTATGACGAGGCCTGCGAGGAAGCGCTGCGCCGATGCGCTGAATTTGGCCTGACCTTCATTCATCCCTTTGACGATCCGCTGGTGATTGCCGGACAGGGAACCATTGGGCTGGAACTCCTGGAGCAGGTGCCGGAGCTGGAGGCAGTCGTGGTGCCGATCGGCGGTGGCGGACTGATTGGCGGAATTGCCTGCGCGTTGAAGGAACGAAATCCACGGATTCGCGTGGTGGGCGTGGAGCCGGAAAAGCTGCCGTCGATGCTGCGCGCACGCGAGGCCGGGCAGCCGATCACGATTGGTGCGCAGGCGACGATTGCCGACGGCATTGCCGTGCGCCGCGTTGGCGACCACACGCTGCCGCTGGTGATGCGCTACGTGGATGAGATTGTAACGGTGGATGACGAGGAGATTGCCTCGGCAATTCTGATGTTGCTGGAGCAGGAGAAGACGCTGGCTGAAGGTGCCGGCGCGGCGGCACTGGCCAGCCTGCTGCAGGCCAAGACATCTCTGAGCGGGCAGCGCACGGCGGTACTCGTCTGTGGCGGGAATATTGACGTCACGCTGCTGGCCAAGATTATTGAGCGCGGCCTGGTGAAGGATGGGCGGCTGCTGCGAATTCGTGTCTATCTGCTGGATCGGCCCGGCGCGCTGCTGCAACTGACAGAGATTCTGGCTCGTGAGCGGGCGAATATTGTGGAGACGATCCATAATCGCGCATATTATGGCGTGAGTCTGGCGGAGACGGTCATTGACGTGACGCTGGAAACGCGTGGAGCCTCGCATATTACAGCCATTGGTCATGCGCTGTCTGAGGCGGGATTCCGCTTTGAACGGATTCAGTAGGGAACGAGCAATGTCAGGGAGGGCAGGTATGGTGCATCAGCCAGAGAAGCGGTCGAATTCCGAATCCAGACCAGTTCGCAGGCATAAAGAAAAATCCTCTGCTGGTGCCCGGAGTGTGGCGCTGGGCATACTGACGATTCTGGCCGCGCTGTCAATTTTTCTGCTGTGGACAACGCGGAATACGATGACGCATCTGCCGTTTTTGAACCCAACTACGATCGGGAGCACTGGTAAAAATACCCCACCGCTGGTGGACCAGACACCTTGGCTGACGGCGCAGGCACTGGCTCCGCTGGCAGTGACTGCGGAAGAGGGACGCTATGCACGCACGGCAGAGCGGCTGGCGGATCATTCGGTGGATCTTGCCTTCAGCTTTGCACTGCGCAAAGCGGATATGGACCAGCGGCAGTTGAGCGGTCCGGCACTGGCGCTGGCACAGAAGGTGCAGCAGATCCAGCAGATGGTGGCTCAGGATCAGGCGCATGTGGATGCGCTGAGCCATCCGGGAACGATGCAGGCGGGACACGCGACGGAAAAGCTGCCGGGCAATCTGGATATCTGGAAGGCGCAACTCAGCCTGGATACGGATATTCTGCATGACACCGAGGCGGCACTCGCGCATGTATCGGGCGATCCGCGGGCGGAGATTGAGCGACAACTGAAGGCACGAGAGGCCTCGCTGGCGGACTATGACAAGCAAGCGCAGAAGCCGTTTGATCCAGCGATGATCTCGGTGCAGCGACACCATACGCTGGCCAGTCGCGTC
>JAKBAG010000346.1 GCA_021809235.1 Acidobacteriota bacterium | reverse complement strand
GGAATTCGCCGAAGTACCTGATGGGCGAAAGCTACGGAACGCCGCGCAGCGCAGTGCTGAGCGCTGACCTGCACGGAATCGATCTGAATGGAGTGATTCTGCTGTCGACGATTCTGGGATTCGACAACAGCGTGGATGAGCCGCGGCTGAATCCGGGCGTCGATCAGGCCTATGCGCTGGCACTGCCCACCTACGCAGCCACGGCGCTCTACCATCACAAGCTGCCGAACCCGCCCGCATCTCTCGATGCACTGTTGCCTGAAGTGGAGCAGTGGGCGCTGGGCGACTATATGCATGCTCTGCTGCAGGGGGCAGCGCTGCCGGAAGCCGAGCGGCAGAAGGTGGCCGCACAGTTGCACAACTACACGGGTCTGCCGGTGGATTATCTGCTGAAGAGCAACCTGCGCGTAGAGGGTGGGGCATTTTCCAAGATGCTGCTGGATGCCACCGATACGACGACCGGGCGCCTGGATACGCGCTACACCGGGCCCGACTACGATCCGCTCAGCGAGCAGGCCGAGTATGATCCGCAGAGCAATGCCGTCTCGTCCGCCTATACGGCGGCCATCAACAGCTATCTGCGCGGCACGCTGAAGTACGGCGAAAACCAGACCTACAAGCCCAGTGCCTATCGCGATCCGGACTTCCGCTGGCAGTATCGCAACGGTGAGGGCGGACAGAACGTGATGCCGAGCCTGGCGCACACCATGAAGGCCAATCCGGGCATGCATGTGCTTGTTGCCGGTGGATATTACGACCTGGCAACGCCGTTCTTCGAAGGCAAGTTCGAGATGCTGCATCTGCCCATCCCGCAGGATCTGCAGAAAAACATCGAATATCACTACTATCCGGCCGGACACATGATCTACGTGAATGATGCCGTGCTGGAGCGCTTCCACAACGACGTGGCAGCCTTCATTCACAAAACGGAAGATGGCAGCGCGACCAAGTAAATCACCCGCTGCTGCGCTTGCGGACAGATCACCTGCCTGCGGCTGAAGATGTTGTTTCCCCGGTTGTGGCATCGATGGACCACGGCCGGGGAGGCGGCAGGTGCATGTTTCCAGCGCCCATTTCCAGTGGCATCCAGAAATATCGTGAATCCCACAACGCGTCCGGGTGCCATTGATCCGCCATGAAGATCACCGTGGTCGCTTTCGATCCGGCCACTTTCAGCAGCATCGTCGATTGCGAGCCGTAGTTCCTGGCAGCAGCAGGTGCAAGGGTGCGAAACTCCGTCCAAGGCCCTGTCAGAGCCGGCGCCGTGGCATAGACATTGGGGTTGGGTTTCCAGCCCGTCATATGCGAACCAACCACGTAGTAGGTTCCCCGGAGATGCACCAGCGCACCGCCTTCCAGTGGGGCAGGAATGAAGCAGGTCTTCTCCACATTCATAAAATCCCCGGTCAGGCGCGCAATGAAAAATCCGTGCGTCGGGCGTGATTCAAAGATCAGATAGGCGGAACCGTCGTCATCGACGAACTGGCCTATATCGCGGCTTTCCTCGCCCAATGGACGGTAGCTTTTCACATACTTGTAGGGGCCCTGGATGCGGTTACTGACGGCAACCATCACTCGGGCAAACGAGTAGTGCGCGTTATCCAGATGCGCATAGAGCACAAACTTTCCCGTGCTGGCGTCGGCAAAAACCTTGGGTCGCTCCAGCACCCAACCCGGCCCGAGATGCTCCGGATCGGAGAGCGCAAGCGATTTGCCGCAGAAGCGCCAGCGCATCAGATCGCGGGACGAGTAGCAGGCAACATAGCGCTTCGCCGGATCATTGTCCCGCGAACGGTCCTCCCCAAACCAGTAGTACATGCCTTTCCAAAAGGTGATTCCCCCACCGTGCGCCTGAATCAGACGGCCGTGATTGTCCCTCCACTGTTCTCCTGGATGAATTTCTCCTGTCTGCGCCCCTGCAGCAAGGGACGAGGCCAGCACGCCGAACAGCACAAGAGCAAACAGCTTCCGCCTCATCGGATCTTCCTTTCGTGGGGAGAATTTCCCCTGGATACTGCCGTATATTTCTGCGCAGCGTCATGGATTTCCGTGATCCATCAGCGGCCTGTATGCACCACGTGCAGCAGGGGCTCGTTGCGCAGAATCCGTTCGATCTGGCGGGCAGCCAGTCCAACCGCTCGTGGCGCAGAGCGCGGAGTGATGCCAGCGATATGCGGTGTGATCAGCACGTTCGGCGCCTTCCATAGCGCATGCTCGGGGGGCAGTGGCTCCGGATCGGTCACGTCCACCGCAGCACGGATGCGACCGGAGTGGAGGGCATCCACCAGCGCATCCGTATGGACCACCGGACCACGCGCTGCATTCACCAGCAATGCACCTTGCGGAAGCAGCGAGAGCTGCGATGCGCCGATCAGGTGATGCGTCTGTGGCGTGAGCGGCAGGATCAGGATGAGGATCTCCGCCTGCGGAAGCAACGCATCCAGCTCGCTGACAGCGTGTACGGGAACCGGCTGGGTGCGGGCCGTGCGGGCAACGCGCGTGAGTTCCACACCGAAGGGCAGAATCAGGCTCTCAATGGTCTTGCCGATCGAGCCGTAGCCCACCAGCAGAACGCGCTTGCCATGCAGTTCCTCCTGCTGGATGGGCGGGAATGTGGGCGTGGGATTGGCGTGAA
>JAKBAG010000345.1 GCA_021809235.1 Acidobacteriota bacterium | reverse complement strand
TTCACGCCAATCCCACGCCCACATTCCCGCCCATCCAGCAGGAGGAACTGCATGGCAAGCGCGTTCTGCTGGTGGGCTACGGCTCGATCGGCAAGACCATTGAGAGCCTGATTCTGCCCTTCGGTGTAGAGCTCACGCGTGTTGCCCGCACGGCCCGCACCCAGCCTGTTCCCGTACACGCTGTCAGCGAGCTGGATGCGCTGCTTCCACAGGCGGAGGTCCTCATCCTGATCCTGCCGCTCACGCCACAGACGCATCACCTGATCGGCGCATCACAGCTCTCGCTGCTTCCGCAGGGTGCGTTGCTGGTGAATGCTGCCCGCGGTCCGGTAGTCCATACGGATGCGCTGGTGGAGGCACTCCACTCCGGCCGCATCCGTGCTGCGGTGGACGTGACCGATCCGGAGCCACTGCCCCCCGAGCATGCGCTTTGGAAGGCACCAAACGTGCTCATAACACCGCATATTGCAGGCATCACGCCTCGCTCTGCGCCACGAGCGGTTGGACTGGCTGCCCGCCAGATCGAACGGATCCTGCGCAACGAGCCCCTGCTGCACGTGGTGCATACAGGCAGCTGATGGATCACGGAAATCCATGACGTTGCCCAGAACGAGGCGGCAAACCCCAGGGGAAATCCCCCCCCCCACGAAAGGAAGATGCGATGAGGCGGAAGCTGTTTGCTCTTGTTCTTTCCTGCGTGCTGGCCTCGTCCCTTGCTGCAGGGGCGCAGATAGGAGAAATTCATCCAGGAGAACAGTGGAGGGACAATCACGGCCGTCTGATTCAGGCGCACGGTGGGGGAATCACCTTTTGGAAAGGCATGTACTACTGGTTTGGGGAGGATCGTTCGCGGAACAATGATCCGGCGAAACGCTATGTTGCCTGCTACTCGTCACGCAATCTGATGCACTGGCGCTTCTGCGGCAAATCGCTTGCGCTCTCCGATCCGGAGCATCTGGGGCCGGGCTGGGTTCTGGAGCGACCCAAGGTTTTTGTCAACGCCAGCACGGGGAAGTTTGTGCTCTATGCCCATCTGGATGATGCGCACTACTCGTTTGCCAGGGTGATGGTTGCCGTCAGCAACCGCATCCAGGGCCCCTACAAGTATGTGAAAAGCTACCGTCCATTGGGCGAGGAAAGCCGCGATATAGGCCAGTTCGTCGATGACGACGGCTCCGCCTATCTGATCTTTGAATCACGCCCGACGCACGGATTTTTCATTGCGCGCCTGACCGGGGATTTTATGAATGTGGAGAAGACCTGCTTCATTCCCGCCCCACTGGAAGGCGGTGCACTGGTCCATGTGCGGGGAACCTACTACGTGGTTGGTTCGCACATGACCGGCTGGAAACCCAACCCGAATGTCTATGCCACGGCGCCGGCTCTGACAGGGCCCTGGACGGAGTTTCGCACCCTTGCACCTGCTGCTGCCAGGAACTACGGCTCGCAATCGACAATGCTGCTGAAAGTAGCCGGATCGAAAGCGACCACGGTGATCTTCATGGCGGATCAATGGCACCCGGACGCGTTGTGGGATTCGCGATATTTCTGGATGCCACTGGAAATGGGCGCTGGAAACATGCACCTGCCGCCTCCCCGGCCGTGGTCCATCGATGCCACAACCGGGGAAACTAACTTTTCAGCCGCAGGCAGGTGATCTGTCCGCAAGCGCAGCAACAGGTGTTTTACTTGGTCGCGCTGCCATCTTCCGTTTTGTGAATGAAGGCTGCCACGTCGTTGTGGAAGCGCTCCAGCACGGCATCATTCACGTAGATCATGTGTCCGGCCGGATAGTAGTGATACTCGATGTTTTTCTGCAGATCCTGCGGGATGGGCAGATGCAGCATCTCGAACTTGCCTTCGAAGAACGGCGTTGCCAGATCGTAATATCCACCAGCAACAAGCACATGCATGCCCGGATTGGCCTTCATGGTGTGCGCCAGGCTCGGCATCACATTCTGTCCGCCTTCGCCATTACGATACTGCCAGCGGAAGTCCGGATCGCGATAGGCACTCGGCTTGTAGGTCTGGTTTTCGCCGTACTTCAGCGTGCCGCGCAGATAGCTGTTGATTGCCGCCGTATAGGCGGACGAGACGGCATTGCTCTGCGGATCATACTGGGCCTGCTCGCTGAGCGGATCGTAGTCGGGCCCGGTGTAGCGCGTATCCAGGCGCCCGGTCGTCGTATCGGTGGCATCCAGCAGCATCTTGGAAAAAGCACCGCCTTCCACGCGCAGGTTGCTCTTCAGCAGATAATCCACGGGCAGTCCCGTGTAGTTGTGCAACTGCGCGGCCACCTTCTGCCGCTCGGCTTCCGGCAGCGCTGCCCCCTGCAGCAGGGCATGCATATAGTCGCCCAGCGCCCACTGCTCCACTTCTGGCAGCAGTGCATCGAGAGATGCGGGCGGGTTCGGCAGCTTGTGATGGTAGAGCGCCGTGGCTGCGTAGGTGGGCAGTGCCAGTGCATAGGCCTGATCGACGCCCGGATTCAGCCGCGGTTCATCCACGCTATTGTCGAATCCCAGAATCGTCGACAGCAGAATCACTCCATTCAGATCGATTCCGTGCAGGTCAGCGCTCAGCACTGCGCTGCGCGGCGTTCCGTAGCTTTCGCCCATCAGGTACTTCGGCGAATTCC
>JAKBAG010000001.1 GCA_021809235.1 Acidobacteriota bacterium | reverse complement strand
TGCGGGAGGAGTGCCAAGTGCTGTTACAGCGACGACTGTATTGCCGGCAGGAAGCTACAGCCTGACCGCAAACTTCACCCCGTCGAACGCAACCAACTATAAGACGGCGACCGCTTCGTCCATGCTCACGGTGAACAAGGCCACGGCAGGCATATCGTTGATCAGCTCTGCCAACACGGTGCTGGTGCAGAATCCGGTCACGTTCACCGCGACAGTGGCCTCGGTTGTCGGGATGCCGACGGGGACGGTCAGCTTCTTTGACGGTTCCACAACGAGCACTCCGATCGGTGCGGCTGCGCTGACAAATGGCGTGGCAGTGCTGACCAGCTCTACGCTTGCCATCGGCACACACACGATTACGGCGGTGTACTCCGGCGATGGAAACTTTGTAGCTGCAACCAGCCCCGCACTGTTGCAGACGGTGCAGGACTTCAACTTGACCATCTCCACCACGGCGGGAGGTGCAACAACGGCAACGGTTGTTCCGGGAGGAACAGCGAACTATGTGTTCACGCTGAGCCCGACCGGTGCCACAACCTTCCCGGCCAACGTCGCACTAAGCGTGAGCGGTCTGCCGACAGGGGCAACCTACACGCTTTCGCCAACCTCAATCCAGGCCGGTTCCGGCCCCACGAATGTGACCTTGACGGTGCAGGTGCCGAACACAACCATGGCTGCTCTGCGCCAGACCAACAGGCCGCTTCCGGGCAGATCGACTGGAAAGCCCGAAGGACAACCATGGGGTAGAGGACTGGCTCCGATTGCACTGGGCGTGCTGCTGCTGCCGTTTACCAGGAGGATGCGCAAGATGGGCAAGCGGATGGGCCGCGCAGTGACTCTGGCTCTGCTGCTGATGGTTGGTCTGGGTACGGTGGCCGGATTGTCCGGATGCGGTACTACAACCGGCTACTTTGGCCAGGCGCAGCACACCTACACGGTAAGTATTACGGGAACCTCCGGAGCTCTCGTCCACTCCACGACCGTCACACTCAACGTCCAGTAAAGGAGAAGTCATGACGCACAAAAGAGGATTTGGTAGTGCGCTCCTTGCCGGAGCTGTAATGAGCGCAATGATGAGCGGTCTGTTCACGACGGCAGCTGCACAGAGCATACAGAGGACTGAGAAGCCGGATACCAGGCTGCATCTTCGCTCTCTGGACTATGCCGTGACGTATACGGCGGAGCGGACCAAGATTGCACCTTCCAACTGTGGGTGCTTCTGGCTGAATGGTGGCAGTGGAGATGTGGCGGCAACGTTGTATCGGGGACTTGGCATCGCCGGAAATCTGACGTTGAACCATGCCTCCAATATCACCCCTGGCGTGAATCTAAGCCAGTTCATCCTGATGGCGGGTCCGCGCTACACCTTCGACTCTTCGCGGTGGACCGAGCGTGGCTTTGCCAAAAAGCATGCCACGTATCTCTTTGGTGAGTGGCTGCTGGGCGGTGTTCACGCCTACAACAGCGTCTTTCCTTCAAGCGCAGGAACCACACCCAGCGCCAGTGCGTTCTCCATGCAGTTGGGCGGAGGAGCAAATATGGATCTGAAAAAGGGCTGGGGATTGCGTCTGCTCGAACTGGACTACGTACGCACGACCTTGCCAAACAATGGCTCCAACTCCCAGAACGACCTGCGCATCGGTTTCGGCGTGAGCTATCACCAGAAAACCGCCACGCACTGACGAGAAAATTCCAGGCGATGAGCCGGAGCTTCCTTTGCTCTATCGCTTTCGCAGATCAACTACACTTCGTGATGAATCCAGGTCTGATCGTGACTCGCCACGGCCAGACCTGAATGCTTTATCACTATCAATCATCAGGCTCGCAGGTCTGGCACCTGTGCAGAATCAGCTTTCCTTTCGATAAGGATTGGCCTCGCGCTGAAACTTCGGGTATCCTTAGGGCAATTTTCGTTCCCCTCATATCCCGAAAGCGAACCTTCCCGCGCCGGAGGAAACATTGAGCAAATCATGGGCCTGGCTGTTTCTTTGCCTTTCCAGCATTGCGTGTGCGCAGTCAACCCAAATATCACTGGACAAGTGCATCTTCCGCACAGGCGACAATCCTGCGTGGTCCAATCCGAATCTGGATGAAAGCGGCTGGACGCCAGGAGATAAGTTCACAGTGGACCTCTATCAGCCCCGTTTCTGGGTGCGCTGCAAGGTGGATTTGGGCATAGTTCGAGGGTTGCATGATCCGGCGATTCAAATCTTTGTACCGACGGCGTATGAGGTCTACTTTGACGGAAGACGGATCGGTAGCTTTGGCAGCATGCAATCGGGCAACTATAGTCTGGACAGGATTCGAACGTGGTCGTTGCCGCCGCTGTCGGCAGGCGCTCACGGCGTTCTCGCGCTTCGCATTCCCCTTCGCGCTATCATCACCAGTACTGACCCGCCGACACTTCGCCTCGGAAGTCGTTCCGAGTTAATAGCCTTTCGCAATTCGCTGTTGCTGACTGTTATCCAGACAAACGCGGGAGTAGTTCTCTGTTACACAGTGATTGGGGCGATCGGGCTGGCATTGCTGGGGCTTTTCTTCAGTGACCGATCACGCCTGGAAGTCCTGATGCTGGCCCTTGCCTGCCTCATGATGGCGCTGGGTCGTTTTTGTATCTTCGCGGCTCAAGCCCAGGTTGGCACATCCGCACTCACGCTCGGCCTGTTATCCGATATTCCGGATTGGGTATACGCGTGGACCCAAGTCTACTTCTTTTTTCACATTGCGCGGCGACGGATGCCTGCTTACCTCGTGATCGCGCTTGCCATTCTCTTGCTTTTGGAATGTGTATTTCTCCTCGAAATGGTCGTTCCGTATTCGGTTGCAATCTGGATCACTGCCATTACCAATGAGCGAAACGTACGCATTAGCTATTCGGTGCTTGGCGCGCTGATTCCCGCTGCATCCGCACTGACTGCTTTCCTGCCGATTCGCAGACTGTCGCGGGATGCTCGTGTGCTGGCGATGTTCTGCTCGATCTGGGTGATCACGGACCTGGTGTGGCTTGTGCTTGCGACATTGGAGAGTATTCCGGACATTCCGAACCTCTTTGTCCGCTGGTATACGCAAATGTTGGAGGCTCGCGGTGTCGCTTTGATTGCGATTGTGGTTGTGCTGATCGCTCTGCTGTTGCGCGAACAGCGCCGTATCGCAGAAGATCGCGCCCAGCTTGCAGGCGAGATGCACGCGGCGCGCAACGCGCAGCAATTTTTGATTTCCAGACAGCTACCAGCGATTCCCAGGCTCCATATCCGAAGCGAATACCATCCTTCCCGCGAGGTGGGCGGGGATTTCTTTCAGGTATTGCCGCTCGCCGAGGATGGGGCACTGGTAGTGATCGGGGATGTCGCCGGCAAGGGTATGGAAGCCGGAATGCTGGCTGCGCTGATCGTGGGAGCGATCCGCACGGCGGTCGCGTTCACCACCGATCCGGAGCGCATCCTGGAGCTTCTGAACGAACGGCTTCAGGGGCGTGGCCTGGTGACCTCTCTCGTGCTGCGCGTGGAGAGCGACGGATCCGCGAAACTTGTAAACGCCGGCCATCTGCCTCCACTTCTCAATGGGAAGGAAATTCCCGTCGAAGGAGCACTTCCGCTGGGAGCGGCTCCCGGAATCTCCTTCCCCGTATTGCGGTTCAAGGTTGCCGAAGGTGATGCGCTGGTACTGATGACCGACGGCGTTGTGGAAGCGCAGAACAGCAAAGGAGAACTCTTTGGGTTCGACCGCATCGGGGACTTGCTGCGCAACGGCTCAGACGGCGCGACCTTGGCCCGGGCCGCCCAGCATTTCGGCCAACAGGACGACATTACCGTCCTCACCCTCACCTTCGCCCCCGCCGAGGTGCTGCATGCGTAAAATCCTCATGCTGGCGCTTTTTCTCACCGCAGCCGCAGCCGCCACCCAGACCGTGGAACTAGCCCACTGGGCGCAGGGAGTCGCGCCCCTCGATCAGGGCTGGAAGACCCATGCAGGCGACAACTCCGCCTGGGCCGCCCCTGGCTTCGACGGCTAAGCCTGGCAGTCTGCCACCCTGCCCACCGTGTGCGTGGCCTTTTCAGGAATGGTAGAAGCGTACGGACAATCCGTGCCTGTGACGGCCTCAGCAAAAATGCCTAGTTGCATACACTGACATATTCAGGCTGGAATCGGGCAGTTTTTGAGGGCTGCTTTTGGATTGTAAGTTTTTAATTATGTAATTGGTGGACCTGATCGGGATCGAACCGATGACCTCTTCCATGCCATGGAAGCGCGCTCCCAGCTGCGCCACAGGCCCACTCACGGGATATTTCTATTGTCGCCGTAGGCGGGGTCTTTCGTCAATTGCCGGGGGCAGGGAGATGTCTGGACTGGCTGCCGGTAGCGATTGTGACATTCCGTGCCTATAATGAAGCATGGCGACACAGCAACCGAATTCGGCTGCGGCAGGGAATGTGTCGTCGGCTGCGCCTGCAGCTGTTCGCCGGTCTGGCTCCTTGCCCGTAGATCCGATTGCCCAGCGTTTTGAGCATCTCATCGAGCAGGTGCATGAGCATCGTCCCACGGAAAATCCAGCTCCCATCCGCAAAGCCTGGGATTTCTGCGTGCGTTTTCATGAGGGGCAGCGTCGCGCCTCCGGAGAGCCGTACATCATTCATCCGCTGGAAGTGGCGGAGGTGCTGGCAGAGATGAAGCTGGATGCCACCGCGATTGCAGCCGGACTGCTGCACGATGCGGTGGAAGACACGCCGGTGACCACCGATGAGATTGCGACTGAGTTTGGCGAGCAGGTGGCGCACATTGTCGAGGGCGTGACGAAGATCGACAAGATCCAGTTTGCCAACCGTGAGGACCGGCAGGCGGAGAACGTGCGCAAAATGCTGCTGGCAATGGTCTCCGATGTGCGTGTGGTGCTCATCAAGCTGGCGGATCGACTGCATAATATGCGGACTCTGGAGCATCTGAAGCCGGAACGGCGCGAAGCCATAGCCCGCGAGACGCTGGATATCTATGCGCCGCTGGCGCACCGGCTGGGCATGGGCAAGGTGCGCGGGGAACTGGAGGATCTGGCCTTCCGTTACACCGATCCGGTCAGCTACCAGCAGGTGGCTGAGGCGGTGGAGGCGCGTCGTCAGGACGGGGAGCAATTCATGGCCCAGGTGGAGGAGACGATCCGCGAGCAGCTGCGCGAAAACAACATTGAGGCGCATGTGGAGTGGCGCATCAAGCGGCTGTATTCCATCTGGCAAAAGCTTTTGAAGTCGCAGGTCGGTGTGGACCAGGTCTTTGATTTGCTGGCGATTCGCATCATCACCCAGACCAAGACGGACTGCTATGCCGCACTGGGCCTGATTCACATGCTCTGGCGTCCGGTGCCAGGCCGCGTCAAGGACTTCATCGCCATTCCGCGCGCCAACCTCTACCAGTCGCTGCATACGACCGTGATGGGAGAGAACGGGCATCAGTTCGAGGTGCAGATTCGTACCGAGGAGATGCACAAGATTGCCGAGGAAGGCATTGCCGCGCACTGGAAGTACAAGGCTGGCGAAAGCGTGATCTCTGCCCGGGACGAGCAGCGTCTGGCGTGGGTACGTCAGCTGGTGGACTGGCAGCGGGAGATGACCGATCCCAACGAATTCCTCTCCAGCCTGAAGATGGATCTCTATCCCGAGGAGGTTTACACCTTCACGCCGCGCGGCAAGGTGGTCATTGTTCCGGCTGACGGCACGCCGGTGGACTTTGCCTACACGGTGCACACCGAGGTGGGACATACCTGCGTGGGGGCCAAGGTGAATGGCCGTATGGTGCCGCTGCGCACCAAGCTGCGTAATGGCGACATTGTAGAGATCATCACGCAGAACGGGCATACCCCCAGCCGTGACTGGCTGACGTTTGTGAAGAGTCCGCGCGCGCGCAACAAGATTAAGCACTGGCTGAATGAAAACCAGCGGTTGCGTGCCATTGAGGTAGGACGAAAACTGCTGGAGCGCGAGGCACGCAAGTTCAAGGTTCCGATGAACCGCATCGAGGACACCGACCTGGCGCGGCTGGCCGGCGACTACGGGCTGGCAACGGCGACGGACTTGCTGGCAGGCGTGGGTTTTGGAAAGCAATCGGCGCGGCAGATTCTGAACCGGCTGGCACCGGAGCTGATGCTGACCACTTCGGAGGAAGCCGAAGAAGTGCCGGAAACCGGTGCGGCCGCCATGTCCGAGGCGGTGCGACGACTGCACCTGACCGGTTCGGATTCCCTGCAGGTCGAGGGACAGGACGATCTGCTGGTCTATCGCGCGCGCTGCTGCAATCCGATTCGTGGCGAGGAGATTGTGGGCTATGTGACGCGCGGCAAGGGTGTGGCCGTGCATGCGCGCAGCTGCTCGAATGTGCAGAACCTGCTCTACGAGAGCGATCGGCGCATTGCCGTGGAGTGGGCACCGACCGCTTCAGAGGTTGCCGGACGAGCGCAGCGGTATCCGGTGCGCATCACGGTGCATTGCGATGATCGCTCCGGGATGCTGAAGGAGATGACCGCCATCATCTCCAGTGATGACACCAATATTCGCGCCGTAGAGACGCGGGATGGTGCCAACGGCGAAGCCATTGTCGAGTTTGTGGTGGAGGCCGAGGATGTGCGTCACCTGAACCGTATGGTGACGGGGTTGCGACGCCTGCCGGGCGTGCGGGAAGTGCAGCGCGCACAGAAGGTCTGAAGCTGTCTGTATGCTGCATTCGACCAATCCGGGAGATGGAGAATCCATGAGAAAGTAGGGAGTCAGAATGCGAAGAGTCATTCCCTGTGCAGCGATTGTGCTGCTTTGTACGGCAAGCTTTCTGCACGCAGCAGCGCAGACGACGCAAGACGCAAAGACACTGCTCGCAACGCCGCAGACCGTGGCCTGGGGATACTACTGGGCGCACGCCCGGCCGGTAATGACGGTCCACTCCGGCGACACGGTCACCATCCAGACGCTGTCCACCTGCGGCTCCGACGAGCGACTGGAAAAAGAGGGCGTTGCCGCCAGGGACATTCCGCCCTACAACGAAGCCATCTTCCAGCAGGTGAAGGATCGTGGTCCGGGCGGGCACATTCTGACCGGGCCGCTGGCTATTGCCGAGGCCGAGCCGGGCGATGTGCTGGAGGTGGATATCCTCAAGATCAACCTGGATGCGCCCTTTGCCTGCAATGGATTTGGCGCCGGTCGCGGCTTTCTGCCCAATGACTTCCCTTACGGCCGTACCAGGATCATTCCCCTCGATCGCCAGAAGATGCTGGCTCACTTCGCGCCGGGCATCGAGATTCCGCTGCATCCGTTCTTTGGCAGCATGGGTGACGCACCGCCGGAGTCAGCCGGACGCATCGACAGTGCTCCGCCCTGGATGCACGGCGGCAACATGGACAACCGCGAGCTCGTAGCCGGCACCACGCTCTATCTGCCGGTGCATGCCCCCGGCGCACTCTTCGAAGTAGGCGATGGCCACGCCGGGCAGGGCAACGGCGAGGTGGACATCACGGCGCTTGAAACCTTCCTGACCGGAACCTTCCGCTTTGTCGTCCATAAGCAGCAGCATCTGCTGTGGCCGCGGGCTGAGACGCCGACCAGCTACATCACCATGGGCTTCAGCCCGGACCTGACAACAGCAACCAAACTGGCCGTGCGGGACATGATCAACTTTCTGGTTACGGAGAAGCACCTGAGCCGCGATGATGCCTACATGCTGACCAGCGTGGCCGTGGATGTGGACATCACGCAGCTTGTCGACGGCAGTGTCGGCGTCCACGCCATCTGCCCGAAGGCGATCTTCCACGACAGCAGCACACGCTGACCGGGTAGCTCCGCATGCAAGGTCGGCTTCCTGACGAAAAGTTCTGGAACAGTACCGGCTGCCCGGCTTTACAATCATGCTTGCCACCGATGCGGAATCTGCCCAGCTTTCTGGAGAGCAATACCCAGCGCAGCCAGCGCACGGCAACCTGTGCCGGGCGCTGGCGCCTGTCCAAGCGGCGGAGTGCCACGGTGCTGCTGGCTGCCTTAACGCTGGTCGCGGCGCTGGGTGCGAGTGCGGCCACCGGCAGCGCACAGCGCGTGACGACCCGTGGAACCAGCGCCAGCGATGCTGGCACGGCAGCCGTGGGCGCGGTGCAGCGCATGATCCTGCTTCTGCGCGGTTCTGCGGCACAGACTCGCGCCCTGCATCAGCTGCTGGAGGCGCAGCAGACGCCCGGCAGCGCGCAGTTTCACCAGTGGTTGACGGCGCAGCAATTTGCCTCCCAATACGCCCCAGCCTCCGGCCAGATTTCCGCCGTCACGCATTGGCTTGCTGACGAGGGCTTTCAGGTAGAGCCTCTGCCTTCCAGCCGCATGTGGATTGTCTTCAGCGGATCCCGTGCGCAGGTGGAGGCAGCCTTTCAAGCGCGGTTGACGACAGCTGGCACCGATGCCGAAGGTCAGCCCATTCTGCGCTTTGCTGCTGCGCCTGTGATTCCGGCGGCGCTTGCTGCGCAGGTGGTAGGATTGGCCTCGCTTGACGGCGTGCGTGCAGCAGCCTCACTGGAGGCAGTTACGTCGGTCGGGCAGGGTTGGCAGCAATCCTCCGGAGTGCCGCAGGCAGGCGCGATTCCGAAGCAGACGGCAGTGGCAATCTCCGGGCAGGCGCTGACACCGGCGATGCTGGCACAGGCCGGTATTCTGCCAACCAACAAGTCCACAGCCGCGCAGGCCAGCGAGACAACCGCAGCGACGGCTGCGGGGGCAACCGTTGCCATTCCCTCCCGCAGCAGCCTGCGCGACGAGGATGCCATGTCCTTTCGCGCAGCCTTTGGGCTTCCGGATGGAACCGGACTACTGACCGTGCAGCCGGACGGAGCAGATCCTGGGCGCACAGACGACGAAGCCGTGACGGCCGCGATGGCCCAGTGGGTAATGGCCGCCGCACCGCAGGCACAGATTGCAGTAATTCCCGCGGCTGGCACCAATGCGACCGACGGGCTGGATCTGGCCCTGGCTGCTGCGGTGAATCGCGCCACGGCGCACACGATCCTGCTTGGCTACGACTCCTGCGAGACAACCTTGAGTTCTGCGCATGCCTCCTTCTATGCCACGGTCGATGCGGTAGCTGCCGCTGAGGGAATGGCTGTGATTGCAGCCAGCGGTGATCATGGCGCGATGGAGTGCGGCAGCGCCACAGGTGTCAATGCACTGGCCTCAACGCCGTGGAATCTGGCCGTTGGAGCGGCTGTTCTTTCGGCTGGCAGTGACGGTTCCATGCCTGTCTCCGGCTGGGAGCCGCAATCGGCAGCCAATCCGGCGCTGGCAACCGGTGGAGGCATCAGCGCGCTCCATGCTACGCCGCAGTGGCAGAGCGCGCAGGGCATGCCTTCCGGCGACCCCGGGCAGGTACCCGGAGCTGCTGTCGGGCATCACCGCTATCTTCCGGACCTGGTGCTTCCTGCAGGCTCCAGCGGAGCTGTCTTCTGCCTGAGCGGTACCGATCTTGCAGCCAGCTGTCGTGCAGTCTCCGCCCGCGGCAGTGCGATTGCTGCGGCCACCATGGCTGGTATGGCTGCCCGCATCGATGCTGCGCATGGAGCCCAGGGAAATCTGGCGCCCAACCTGTATCGACTGGCGCGCATGGACTCGGCCACCTCGCCACAGGGCAGTTCCGCCAACGACTCCTCCGCCGCTGCCGCTCCTGTCTTTGCGGATGTGACCACGGGCGGCAATCGTCTGTATTGCACGGCCAGTGGCTGCGGTGCGCAGGCAGTGGACGGGCGCATGGGCTATGCCGCTGCAGCCGGGTTTGATCTGGCCACCGGGTTGGGAACGGTGCATGCGTCGGCGCTGCTGGCTCAGTGGACACGACCGGATGCGACAGGAACCGAACTGGCCCAGGTGCTGATGACCAACCAGAACGGGTTGACCTATAACCCCTCCGCGGATATTCCGCTAACAGCTAAAGTCACGTCACTCTCCGGTGGAGCGGTTCCCACGGGTACCATCCAGTTCTATGACCAGACCAGCCAGCAGAATGCCGGTTCGCCGGTCACGCTGGCGTCGGATGGTACCGCCACCTACACCGAGCCGGCGCAGTTCACCATTGGCGGGCACAATATTGAAGCCATTTACAGCGGAGACTCCACCTATGCCTCGGCAACCTCGCAGCCGGTGACCTTCAATATTCAGCCCAGTGCCACTTCGCTGGTCATTGCGCCGTCCACCACAACTCCCGCTGCCGGAGCGGCCATTACCGTAACGGGAACTGTGACTGCGAGTAATCCGGGCAACTCTCCGCCGACCGGAATTCTGACGGTGAATCTGGATGGAGTGCCGCAGGGGACAGCAAAGTTCTCTACCACCAGCAACGTGACTACGGCCAGCTTCAACATGACGGCTCCCACGTCCGGGTCTCATATGTTGCAGGGCATCTACGCCGGAGACACCAACTACAACCAGTCCACCTCGCCCTCGGTCACCATCTCGGTTGCCAAGCAGGCCACCACGGTTTCCATCACTGCAACGCCCAGCAAGCTGACTTCGGCAACGCCGGAGACGTTTACGGCGACCATTGCGCCGACGGCCAGCACCACCACCACCTACAGCATCACCGGAACCGTATCCTTCTATGATCAGGGAAGCACGCTACTGGGAACGGCAACGGTGATCAATAACATTGCGACGCTATCCGGGATTTCGACCCTGTCTCCTGCCGTCTCCCACAGTATTACTGCGGTGTATTCCGGCGATACAACCTGGGCCTCGAGTACCAGTAGTCCGTTGGTGCTGGAAGCAATCCTGCAGCCGGTTACAGTGACGCTGACCAGCACATCGGCAGTGCTCTCGCCCGGCCAGGCTGCGAACCTGACCGCGACGGTCACGCCTGTGACGGTTCCGGCAACCGGCGTGGAACAGAATCCATCGGGCCATATCTTCTTTTATGCCGGAACGCAGCTCATCGGCGAAAGCACCCTGACCGCCAGCATTGCGGATACTTCCGTCGCCTCACTCAATGTGCCCACGCTTCCCGGTGGATCCTACAACTTGACCGCGGTTTACTCCGGCGACAGCATCTATGCGCAGGCCACATCGAATGCACTTGGATTTGCCGTTGAAAGCTTCACCATCACCTCCACCACGACCTCGATCACGATTCCCCAGGGCCAGACGGCGACGGTGCCTTATACCATTACGTCCACCGGCGGATTGACCGGCCCCATTCAGATTTTGTGCGCAGAGCAGAATCCTCCCACAGCAGGAGCCATCACCTGCACCTTCAATCCGACCATCGTGAACGGAACGGAGACGGCAACGCTGACCGTGACCACCTATGCGGGATTGATCCAGGCCTCGCGTCGGCCTGCGGACAGCCGCACTGGCCGCACTGCCACTGCACTGGCACTGGCCGCGCTGCTGCTGCTACCGCTGGGTCGCCGCCGTCTGCGCTGGCTGCACGGTAGAAGCCTGGCACTGGTCTTTGCGGCAGTTCTGCTGGCTGCCACCACCTTTTCCACGCTGGGCTGCGGTACATCGACGCCATCCTCATCCGGAACAACCACCAGCGGCACACCGCTGGGAACGGCCACACTCCAGATCACCGGCGCTGCCTACGTCAACAATGTGACGGTCAGCAACCATGCCTATCTGACCGTAAATGTGACTCCGTAGGTTGCGAAGCTTCCACCTCTGTCCGCTACGGCTGTTCGATGGCAAACAGTGGCGTCGCCGCGACCTCTTCCGTGACCCTGCCCAGCAGTTGCCGAATCTCCCGAACCATGGGCAATACGCCTTCCAGGGTCTCTTCACGCCCGTTCAGTACGGGCCACTCACGCCAATCCGAGAGTGAGCCGAATCCGGGGGGGATGGCCACTGGTGCTGCTGAATCCGGCCGCATGGCTGTGCCTCCGGCATCGTTAGCCTGGGAAGCGCGATACTGATTCTCCAGCCGTGTTGCGATTGCCTCCAGCGTCTGGGCGCAGTGCCGGTCAAAGTGACCCAGTGCCATGCTGTCCTCCTCGCTCAGCGTTCCGGAGAATGCGGCATATTGCAGCAGGGCTAGCTCCAGCAGAAAGTAGGTGCGCAGCATGGCCTGCCAGCGGCGGATATGGTCACGCGCAGCCATGTGTTGCGGACGTGCCGCGCCAATCTCAAAGGGAATGGCATCGGCCTGCGCGTTGACGGCCGAGAAATTGTTGGAGATGGCCGTGCGCAGTCGCCGAACATGAGCAACCGACTTCGCCGTAGGGTTCGCCAGAGCCAGCTTGCTGAACTCTGCCAGCAGGCGCAGATTGGTCAGGAAGGTTTCAATCATCGTCTCGGTAGCCGTCTTGGGATGGAGGCGTTCAAAGACCAGCCACATCATGGAAATGCCCAGCAGTACGCCGAGTGCACGATCGCGTGCAATGGTCAGCGAAAGCTGGATGTGAAACTCATTCACGTTGATCAGATAGAAGGCCAGCGCGATTTGCAGGCCGCAATAGGACAGTCGTGTGCTGGCCGTGGCAATCCAGGCCGCAACTGCCGAGACGACGACAAACAGCACCGTAAAGCCGGCGATGCTGTCCAGCCAGGGAAGCACCATGATTTGCGCTCCCATGCCGAAGACGAAGCCACCAATCACGGCTCCGGCCAGTCGCAGTACCTGCTTCTGGCGCGAGGAGCCGATGTTCGTCAGTGCCGTCAGCACGCAGGTGGTGACCGAAGTAGCCAGTCCTGGCCAGGAGAGCGAGACATAGAGCACGTAGCAAAGCGTGCCCGCCAGGCAGCCGCCAAGTGCGTAGCGAAGATGCTCCGGATTGGAAAAGGCATCGCGCACAAAGATGCGGCTCTGCGGCAGGGCGCGTTCGGTGAAGGCATCATACGCCTCCAGGGATTCCGTGCCAGCCAGCACGCGCGGGATCAGTGAAAACATGCCTTCCATCTCACGAAGCAGCGGCAGTGTTGCCGTGGAAGCGACCCACTGCGGCAGCGCATTGCCGTGGCCCTCGGCAATGGCGGTGCGCATGGTTGCAATTTGCGCAGATAATTGCCGGGCGGCATCCCTGTCCCCCTCGTTCATCTGTCGTGTGGTCTGCTCCAGCGCTGCAGCAAAGTCCACACTGCGACCCACCAGGGAGACGACCGCATTCATCTGTGCGCGCTGGATGGGAGTAGTGTTGGCACGGGCCGCGCTGCGGCGCAATCCGCCCACGCCGATCATCGCTGCCTGCGTCAGTCTGCGGCGCAGAGTGGAGGATACCGTGCTTCCGGCTGCATAGCAGTGCAAAAGCTCTTCGATCAGGTGCAGTCGGTCGCCGAGTCCGCGCAGCAGCTCATCCTGCTTGACGATTGCGTGGAAGATTGCCTCAACCACGATCGTGACCCCGGCTCCAATGGCTGGCGACAGAATCTGCCACAGCGTAAGCTCCACGTTCCGTGCCGCCGGGCCGGGCAGATACCAGATGGCCAGAGCCGAGGTTGCCATCAGTCCAATAGCGCTGGCAATGCTGTAGTTGTCCAGCGTCCGGATGAGGAAGAAGATGAGAAAGATGCTCGCCGCCTCCCAAAGAAAATGGGTCATCGGCAGGGAGCCGAACATGCGTCCGCCGAAGGGCACAAACAGTGCACAGAGCGCAAAGGCAATGGTCACGTTGCGGGCAGATCGTGCCGTGGTCAGCAGGTTGTCACGGGCAATCAGAAAGGCGTAGAGCGGGCCGGTGGCTCCGTTGGGAATCCGGAAGGTCATGACCAGAATCATGGTCAGCGTGGCGGAGAGGACCATGCGGGCCACCAGCAGCCCGCGACCGGGGTAGGGCGCCATTTCGCTGCGCAGAAAATCCACAAACCATGCGGAAAAACTGCGCGTATCGGTTCGACCCAGTACGGCTTCTGCGCTCATCGTTGGTTATAGCAATCCGGGGTGGCCGTCGATGACGACCACGGCGGATTCTCCCAGGCGAAAGTTCTGCTGCGGACCGTCCAGAATGCGGATGCGCACCGGATACCGCGAGGCCAGGCGTACCCAGTTCAAGGTGCGCTGCACATCCGGCAGTCCCTTGGTCAGCCGGCCCAGCAGGTCGGCGTCTGGCGTCACACCAAAGCCCGTGCTGTCCACCACCCCGTGCAGATGCAGGTTCGGGTGGGACATCAGATAAATATCGGCCTTCATGCCGGGCTGGATATGCCGCAGTTGTGTCTCGCGAAAGTTGGCCAGCACCCACCACGTTCGCGTGTCGATCAGCGTAAAGATCTCCTGGCCGGCGTGCGCGTAGGCACCTTCCGAGATGGTCAGATTGGTCACTCGGCCATCGAAGGGTGCATAGAGACGGCAGTTTTCCAGGTTGTACTCGGCGGTCTGGATGGCAGAAAGCCGTCCGCTGCGCTGGGCCACCAGCGGCTCCAGCGTGAGCACCGAGTGCTGCGCCTGCTGCACCTGCTGATGGCTCTGCTCCAGCCTTGCGTTCGCCTGGGCTTCGGCAGCCAGTGCAGAGGTTAACGCAGCACCGGCCAGCGTCTGCTGCGCCCGGGCTTCGGCCAGCGCCTGCTCGCGTGCCGCGGCCACGGTGCGCGCTCGGTCCACCTGATCCACGGTGACAAATTGCTTGGCCAGTAGTGGCTCCAGTCTGTCTCGATTGTGCACGGCATAGTCGCGCTCAGCCCGCGCCCGATCCACAGATGCCTGAGCGCCCACCACGGCTGCCCGCGCCTGCGCAACCACTGCCTGCGCGTGGGCCAGAGCTGCCTCGGCGCTACGCACACCGGCATCCGCCACGCTCACGGCGCTGGATTCGGAGGCGATGCGTCGCTGTTCATCCACAATGCTGCCCTCGAGTGCGGCCTGCTCGGAGCGTGCCTGGCCCAGCGCATAGGCGTAGGGCCGCTCGTCGATGTCCAGCATCATCTGCCCCTGTTTCACATATTGGTTGTCGGCCACGGTAATCTTCATCACCGGACCACTGACCACCGGCGCCATACCAATAAAGTTGGCAAAGACCTCGGCATCATCGGTGCGCGGATTCTCCACCATTTGCTGGAGTGCGAAGAGGCCGGTGATCGTGGCGCCCAGCACGGCAGCCGCGCTGATGCCGCGTCCAAGTCGGCGTCGAGTCTCTGCTGTCAGCTCCATCGTTCTTCCTCTCATCGAAACAGCAACAGCCACAGTGCACAGGCATAGAACAGTGCCAGCGATGGGTAGACCACGATCGAGGCAACGATCTCCCGATCCACCCCCAGACGCTTCAGTCCCAGATAGCTCAGCCCGGACAGCGCCGTTCCTGCAGCCATGCAAAGCAGCCATGCCGGAAAGTACGAGCCGACAATGTTGAACTCCGGAGCATGGTCGCAGCCAGCCAGACAGGCGGCGAACGGAAGCATGCCGAGAAAGTACTGCAGGCTTTGCCAGCGGGTACAACGCCGGAGGTTGTGGAAGCAGGCATGGTTCATGGAATCGTCCTCGTGCTGGTGGTTGCCAGCAGATCGCCGGTCTGGAAGGCCAGATTTGCCAATTGCAGCAGTACCTCGGTTCGTGCTGTAACGTCCTCTGCCTGGGCCTGAGCCAGCGCTTTCTGCGCTGCAATCACGTCCAGAATATTGCGCACGCCGTCATTGTAGGATTCGCGCGTGGCGGCATAGGATTCCGTGGAGGCCGAGACCAGAGCCAGCGCCGCATCGTGCTGTCGGAGGGCGGTTTCGGCATTGGTATAGGCATTCCACACGTCCTCGGCGATGTGATCGCGCAGGGTATCAATCTGGGCCTGGGTGGCAGCCTTCTGGGCATGGGCCAGCGCCAGTTCGTGTGTGCGCAGTCCGCCGTCGAAGATCGTCCAGCGCAGCTCCAGTGCGCCGTCCCAGGTTTCCCCGCCGCCATACCCTGGCGGCAGCAGATCCTGCTGCCCATACTGTCGCGTCTCCCCGGCATTTCCGCTCAGGTGCAGCGTAGGCAGAAATGTCGAACGCTGACGGCCAATCTCGGCATCCGCCGCCCGCATGCGCGCCAGCAGCGACTTCAGGTCCGGCCGCTCGGCCAGTGCGCGTTCCGTCTCTGCGCGCACACTGTCGGCCATGCTGGACGGTACCTGCAGCGTGTCTACCTCGGCCACCTGCAGCGGGGTTTCCGGTGGCAGTTCCAGAGCTGTTGCCAGCGCGCCGCGCGCAATTTCCTCCCTGCCCAGTGCTGCCTGCACATCGTACTCGGCCTGAGCCCGAGCTGCCTGCGCCTCCAGCAGATCCGGCCGTGTGGCCAGTCCGTGCTGCAGTCGGGCTGCGGCATCGGCCTCATCGGCGCGCGCATTGGCAAGACTCACCTCGGCAGCCTTGCGCAGGCTGCCGGCATTCAGCAGTTGATAGTAGGCCTGCATCACGCTAAAAATCACCTTGCGATGCGCATCATTGAAGTTCAGGTCGGCAGCCAGCAAATTCCACTTTGCCTCCTGGATTGCCTCTTCGCGTCCTCCAAAGTCGAGAATCAGGTACTCGGCATGCAGCTCCGGTGCAAAGTTGCCATAGGTCTGGCGGTAGAACTGCGAGTTCAGCAGGACGCGCACGCGTGCGGTACTGGCCACGGCAAGCGCAGCCAGCGTCGGATACCACTGTGACCGCGCGATTCCCAGACTGGCCGCACGGATGCGCGCCTGCTCCCAGGCCAGCCGCGTGGCCGGATTGCGCTGTTCGGCCAGGTTGATCAGCTCCGGCAGTGTGCAGGCTTGGCTACAGGCCGTGTGCGGGTCCAGCAGCGGCACTGGCGTCGGATTCTGGATTGGGCCTAGCCGAGACTCCATGCGGTCATGCCAGACACTCTGCGGATTCAGGGGCGCGGTCTGTGCACAGGCGCTGCCTTCCGCAGCAGCCACAAGCGCAGCCAGCAGGATGCAAATTCTGGAGCAGAGTCTTCCCCGGATTCCTGCCCGGATGCGTGGCAGGCAGAACCAGCCATTCGCGCTTCGCACTTTGCCTGGAATTGCCGGTGAACGCATACCTATCCCTTTTCTGCTTTGCGGTGCGGCCTCAGCACAGGCCGTGGATCGGGGTCTCTGCCGGTTTGTGCTCCGCACGGCACTGATTCCATTGTATGCAGGCTTCTGGCTGGCAGTCCCATGCCCACGATATGACCCGCCGTAGACGGGGAATCTGATGTCAAGGAAGAATACTCCATCCTGTTTCGCAAAAAAGTGCTCCCGGTCATAAGAACCGGGAGCAGGGCCTTCCGAATGATCAGAGATCCGGGGTGAGTAGGCCGCTTAAGAACCGAGCCGCTATCCCCATCCGGGTTGGGATGGAAACACCGGACTATTGCTGCAACACCGTCGCCGTGGGAGCGGTATTGCTGCTGGTTGGCTTGTCCATGATCACGAACCGTGTGGGCGAGATGACGTATCCAACGGCTCCGTTGGAAAGCGTAATCAAGCCGGTCGGATCCACGGTGTAGGTATCGGAGTTTGTGGCATCCCAGTTGAGCGTACCGTTGCTGTTGCTGCTGCTTCTCAGAATATTCACATTGCCGGAGTTGCTGGTTACCTGGCTGGTGGACAGGCTCGACGGCGCCACACTCATCCGTGTTTCCCCTGCAAAGGTGGCACTGGAGAGCGCGGTGGCAGTCTGCTGCTCCAGATGGAAGAGTCCGGCCTGTCCACTGGACTCCACGCCGTAACCAATACCGGTACCAGCCAGATACATCACGGGAGGCTGGTTGCCGACAGTCATGGTCACGCGACCATTGGCGGCGACCGAGTACGTGCCCGTTGCGCTCTTGGTTGTGAAGGTTCCGGCAGCATTCTGCTGCAGGGTTGCGGAGATTGTTCCAGCCGAGCCGTTCACGTTGGCCAACACCAGGGTTACGTCCGACTGAGGCCCGTATCCGCTGGTGCCCCAGCCATTGTCATCCTGAGCGGAGACTTCGTAGAGGACCTCGTTGCCGTTCATATTGGCGTTGCTGAAGGTGGTGACCGTGTTCTGGATGGCACTGCCGGCAAGCAACGTGTCCTGAATGTGCGGGTCAGTGGAGATCCAATAGATTTTGCTGGCACTGACCATATACGCCACATAATGGGTGGGCCATATGGCGAGTGTGCCGGCGGGAAGAGCCGCTGGAGCATTCAGAGTCAGAGTGGTGCGTCCGTTGGTGGTGTTCGGCGTTCCGTAGCTGCCGGTAAAGGTGGCCTGTGGATAGTTATAGGTGCAGGTAGGGGTTCCGTTGGAGTTGGGACAGTTGCCATCGTTGAGGTCGATATCCTCCATGCCATTGGAGATGGCTCCGGCTCCGGAGAAGCTCATGGTTCCGGCGATGGCGACAGGACCCTCTGTCAGCGTCTGGGAGCAGTTGCTGTTCACGGCAGGTGCGCCGGGAAAGAGGTAGACGGGACAGGTCTCGCCTTCCAGCCCAAAGGCATATCCTCCGGTCAGATTCGCTGCCGTAAAGCTGGATGGAGTCTGGAGTGCGAACTCGCCGGTGAATCGGCTGCCTCCCGGAGTGGCGCCCACTCCGGAGACATCGTCAAACTCCACAATGCTTCCGGCTGTGGCCACGCTCGACTGCAGCGTGCCAACTGTGAATGCCAGCGTCACTGTTTTGCTGCCGACAGTCAGCGTCATTTGTCCGATGTTGTTGGACGGCAGGGCGTATGTTCCGCTGATGGACAGCGGGGAAGCACCGGTCTGCGTGGTGATGTTGTTCATATCCGCCGTGCCGGAGGTGATGTTGCCGTTGCCATCAGCAACAAAGCTGCCCACGATGGCCTGCTTTGTGGTGCTGCCCATATCCACGCCATCGATCCAGCCTTTGACGAGGAAGGCATACTGGCCTTTCAGCAGGGCATTGTTCGCTCCGGAGATGGCATAGACGGTCAGCGTGTAGGACTGGGTCACGGACTGGGATGCCGAATCCGTCACCTTGACGGTAAACGTAGAGCTGCCCGTGTCGGTGCTTGCCGGTGTTCCAGTGATTTTGCCGTTGCTGAGCGTGGCCCAGGCAGGCAACGAGCCGTTGGGGATCGAGTAGGTATACGGTGGAACTCCGCCATTGACGTTAATGGCTTCCGAGTATGCCGTCCCCACCGTGGCAGAGGAGAGAGTGGTGGTTTGAATGACCAGCGGTGTGCCCGGATAAATCTGCAGCGAGACGACGGCCGTGGCGCTGTTGCTGTTGGCGTCGGTCACCGTGACGGAAAACGCTGTCGGCGTGCTGCCGCTTGCCGTCGTGGGTGTGCCACTCAGCACTCCGTTGCTCGCGAGTGCGAGTCCACCCGGAGCGCTGCTGCCCGCGGTGATAGTCCAGTTGAACGGGCCCGTGCCGCCCATCTCTGCCAGTGTGGTGGAGTAGGGACTGCCCACGGTTGCGTTCGGCAGCGATGTTGTGGTGATGGCCAGGGTTGCAATCTGGATGGAAAGCGCCTGGGTGGCCGTGTTGTGAACAGAGTCCGTAACCTGTACCGTGAAGCTGCTGGTCCCGGTTGCGGTGGGTGTGCCGCTCAGGCTGCCAGATGTGCTGAGGGTGACTCCCACGGGCAGCGCGCCCGTGAGCACCTGCCAGCTATAGCCGCTGCCCGAGCCACCCGAAGCTCCAAGCGATGAGCTGTAAGGGGTATTCACCAATCCACCGGGAAGGGATGTGGTGGTCACTGTGAGCTTGGGATAGGACACCACCACGGTAAAGCTCTGCGACGCGGAGTCGCCAAAGCTATCGGCAGCCTTCACGGTGAAGGTTGCCGTGCCCACGCTGGCTGCTGTCGGAGTGCCCGTGATGCCACCGCTGGTGGCGAGTGTGAATCCGGCCGGCAGCGCACCGCTGGCGATGGAATAGGTGAGTGCGCCAGCTCCGCCCGTGGCCGCCACGCTGGCGGAGTAGGCCGTGCCGACTGTAGCCCCGGGCAGGGTGGAAGCCGTGGTGAAGCTAATGGCGGGAGCGGCATTCACACTCAGGCTGAAGCTCTGTGTTGTCCTATCGCCGAAGGCATCGGCAGCCTGAATCACAAAGTGAGCGGTTCCGATATCGGCGCTATTCGGGGTTCCGGTAATCGCTCCTGCCGCAGACAGTGTGAATCCGGTTGGCAGCGCGCCGCTGGCAAGGGAATAGGTGAGTGCGCCGGCTCCACCTGTTGCCGCCACGCTGGCGGAGTAAGCCGTGCCGACCGTGACTGCGGGCAGGGTGGCAGCCGTGGTAAAGGTGATGGTGGGAGCCGGTGCAATCACCAGTGTCAGCGGCGAGGTCGTTGCCGTAAGGGCCGTCGGGCTTCCGGAGTCAGTCACCTGGAACACGAGGCCAGAGTAGCTGCCAGCCATCCCTGCATTGACTGCTGGACCGCTGAGCACCCCAGACGAGCTAAGGGTAAATCCTGGCGGCAGTGTGCCCGAGGCAAGCATCCAGGTGTAGGGGCTGATGCCGCCAGTCGCGCTCAGAGAGGCGCTGTAAACCGCGCCCACAGTGGCCGGTGTCAGAGATGTGGTTGAAATCGACGGAGCTACTGGAACCTGGATTGTGATCGTGGCCGAGATGGTCTTGTCGGCATTGGAGGTCGCCGTGATGGTGGCTGTCGCAGCCGCAGGGACGCTTGCAGGCGCCGTATAGGTCACGCTGGAGGTAGAGCTGTTGGAGAGCGTTCCGGCACCGGTTACTGACCAGCTCACACCGGCACTGTTCTTGTCGTGCATCACAGTGGCTGTGACGGTTGTGCTGTCCGTGGGATCGACGGTGGTTTTTGCAGCAGCAAGCTGAATGGCAACCGGCTTGCTGCCCGAGCAGCCATTCAGCAGTCCACTCAGGACAAACACTGCCAGTACCAGCGAAAGACAGCCAACCAGGGAACGACCATACCTGCGGAACATGTGAGCCTCCAGTAGCCATGCATTGTTGAGAAATGCGGAAATTTTTGAGCCGGGCGATATATCCCGAACTCTGCCTGCCTGTAATGGCGTAAAATCCCTGACAAGTACGACAGGCAGCGAGAAAAATTCCGTGTGATCCGGAACTGCTGATGGCCAAATTCCGGCTGTCGGTGGAAGATTGCATCCGGCTTTTCGCCGGGCCTGTCGGCACACATGGTCGAAGGCGGATGCAGCTGTTCATGGGGAATTGATAGAAACGGGTTGTCAGCAACGAGATCGGAGCACGTTCATCGATCATGCAAATCTCTCAGGAAGATTGGTTACGAATCAAAGAGCTCTTCCTGCTGGCCATTGAAAAAGCGCCAGATCAGCAGCGCGAAATTCTGGACTCTGCCGGACTGGATCCATCCCTGCGTGAGTGCATGGATGAACTGCTGCATGCGCACGATCAGGCGGGCTCGTTTCTGGAGCCGCATCTGCTGCAAACTCCGAATTCCTCCAACGCCCTGGCAGTTCCGTCGCTGCCATCCTCCTCGTCGTCCACGGTGCAACACCATGCCAGCTTTGAGCCGGGCGCGCTGCTCGCTGGCCGCTTTCGGGTCATCGCCTTTCTCGCCCACGGCGGTATGGGTGAGGTCTATGAGGTCGAGGATCAGGAGCTCAAGACCCGGGTTGCCATCAAGACCATCCGGCCGGAGATTCTTGGCCTTCCCCAGTCCGTGGATCGATTCCGGCGCGAGGTGCAGCTCTCCCGGCGTGTCACTCATCTGAATGTCTGCCGCATCCACGATCTTTTTCGTCATTCGTCCGGGCATCGGGGAGAGCCCGACTTCCTTCTCGTGAGCATGGAGCTGCTGCAGGGCAGAACGCTCGCTTCGGTACTCCGGGAGCGCGGAGCCCTCGATCCCCACGAGGCACTCGCGATCCTGCGCCAGGTAACGGATGCGCTGGCAGCCGCCCACGAGGCCGGGATCATTCACCGCGATCTGAAGCCCTCGAATATCTTTCTCGAGGCACATGATGCCTCAGGTCCCCGTGCCGTAGTGACAGATTTTGGACTTGCTGTCCGTGCTCACACCATGAGCAACGACCCCCTGACGCGCAGCGGACAGGCCATCTTCGGCACCCCGGAATACATGTCTCCGGAGCAGATTGAGGGTCGCGAGCTGACCCCTGCCAGTGATATCTATGCCCTGGGCCTGATCCTCTTCCAGATGCTTACGGGCAGGCATGCCTTTGAAAGCCGCTCCCAGATGCTCTCAGCGCTCAAACGGCTGACCGACGAGCCACCCTTGCCCAGCAGCTACGCGCCTTCGCTTCCCCGTGCCTGGGATGCGCTGCTGCGGCAATGCCTGGCAAGGGATCCGGAGAAGCGGATTGGCTCGGCCGCGCAGCTCAGGCAGGCGATTGCTCAGCTGGAGCGTGAGGAGTGGCAGCCAAAATCGCATAGCCAGCGGAATCCTGCAAAGCTTGCGGGCGGGGACAGTTCCACGCAGCCTCCTTCGGTTGCGCAAGACCGGTCGGCTGTGCGGCATGGCCGCAGGGCAGCCAGTGCATCCTCGATCTGGCGGAGCCGATGGGTGCTCGGCATCGGAGCCGTGGCCTGCCTGGTCGCACTGCTTCTCGGTGGCTATCGCCATCATCTTCATTCGCAGATTCCCTCAGACTCCCAGGCACCGGTCGTGATGGCGGACTTTGTGAACACGACAGGCGATTCGGAATTCGACGATGCGCTGAACACGGCGCTCGAAGCCAAGCTGCAACAGTCTCCGTATCTGAACCTGATGCCTCCACAGAAGATCGTGCAGGCTCTGCGCTACATGGGCCTCGATCACCACGAGCGGCTGACGCTGCACGTGGCCCTGCAGATTTGCCAGCGGGAAAATGGCTCCGCCGTGATCCAGGGCAGCATTCGGATCAACGGGCAGGGCTATGAGGTTGGTATTCAGGCCTATCACTGCTCCAACGGTGCGGTAGTCTTTGCACGCAGCCAGCAGGTCGGTAATCGGGATACAGTGCTGAGCGTACTCGATCAGGTAGCGGATGCCACACGCTCCGGGCTGGGAGAGTCGCTGGAGTCGATCCGCCGCTTTGACGTACCGCTGGACGAGGCCACCACTCCCTCGCTCGATGCACTTTCGGCCTACAGCCAGGGAAATCGCAAATGGAATGAACAGGGCGAGGCAGCCGCCATTCCCTACTTCCAGAAGGCAACGGAGCTGGACCCGAACTTCGCCATGGCCTACGCCCGTCTGGGAACCATCCTGGGCAACATGGGTGAGACACGCCGCTCCGACATTGCCCTCACACGCGCCTATGAGCTGCGCGACCGCATCTCCGAGTGGGAGCGGTTCTACGTTGTTTCCCACTATTACGGACTGGTCACCGGGCAGCTCGACAAGGAGGCGGAGACCTATGAGCAGTGGGGCAAAATCTACCCCCATGACATGGCCTGGCCCGTCAATCTCGGACTGGATTACGCGATGAGTGGCCAGTTTGAAAAGGCGCTGGCGATGAATCTGCTGGTCATGCGTGAGCTTCCCGGACTCTCCCCCGTCTATGGCAACCTGGGGCAGATTTATCTGGCCCTCCATCGCTCCGACGAAGCCAAAACCCTGCTCGATGCCGCAGCCCGCGCTAACCTGCACGACGTCAACATCCAGCTGGTTCGCTATCAGCTTGCCTTCTATGACGGGGATGCAGCGGCTATGACCCGCGTTCTGCAGGACGCTGCTGCAATTCCCGGTGCGGAGGACACCATCCTCTCGCAGGAGTCCGATACCAGCGCCTATTACGGTCGCCTGAAGCAGGCGCGACAGCTGGCTGACAAGGCTGCGGCGATTGCCAGCCACGCGGGCAACCTGGAAACTGCCGCAGAGTGGAGCACGCGCGAGCGGCTCTGGGAGGCCGAGTTTGGCAGCCGCTCGGCCGTAGATGCCAATATCGAGCATGCGATTGCGCTCTTCAAGGGACAGGATGAGCGAGTCGTTGGTGCCATGGCGCTTGTTGTCAGCGGCAATACGGATCGCGCCGAGTTCCTGGCCAATACGCTGGCCCAGGACTATCCGCTGGACACGATGGTGCATCAGTACTGGGTGCCGCTCATCCATGCCTGGGCGGCATACCAGCGGCGGCAATATCCAGCTGCCACGCAATGGCTCAAGCCCACCACCTCCTATGCCATTGGTATCTATCAGCCCCTGCAATGCATGGATTCCACCTATCTGGCCGGACTGATTGATATGGCCCGGCAGCAACAGGATGCAGCCATTGCACAGTTTCAGTCCCTGCTGGCGCAGCGCGGCGTCGTTCTCAACTGTCCGACCGGCACGCTTGCCATGCTTGGCCTGGCGCGGGCACTGGCAGCCAGGGGAGAACTCCAGGACAGCCGTAAGACCTATCAGGATCTCTTCGTTCTCTGGCAGGATGCCGATCCCGGCATCCCGCTCGTGGAGAAGGCCAGAAAGGAATATCAGGCTCTGCCATAGCCGCTGCAGCCCGGCTGCACATGCGGCATCGATGCATACGCTTGCCACATTCCGTTTCCATGGACCATCCCACGCCACAATCCGAAGTCGATGCCATTTTGCAACGGCTTGCAGCCGGGGACCACTCCGTCTTTGAGCGACTGATGCCGCTCGTCTATCAGGATCTCCATCGCATGGCCATGCACTTCATGCAGCATGAGCGCCCGGACCACACCCTGCAGCCCACGGCGCTGGTGCATGAAGCCTACCTTCGGCTGGCCGGGCATTGCCAACCCAACTGGAGTACGCGTGCGCACTTTCTGGCCATGGCTGCGCGCCTCATGCGGCGCATCCTCATCGATCATGCCCGGGCCAGACTGAGCGCCAAGCGCGGAGGGGGTGCTATTGTGCTTGGCATCAGCGAGACGCAGCAGATACAGCTTCACTCCGACGATGGCCTGCTGGCTCTCGATGAGGTGCTGCATAAGCTGGAGGAGATGGACGCGCGGCAGGCGCAGATCGTGGAGATGCGATTCTTCGGCGGGCTGACAATGGAGGAAACAGCGGAAACGCTGGGTGTCTCTTCGCGTACGGTCGATCGCGAATGGCTGCATGCGCGCGCCTGGCTCTTTCTGCAGTTGCAGCCGACGGCAGCAAAGCGCGGCAGCAGGGCAGCGATTCAGATCGTGGACAAAGGCATCGCTCCGGAATCCTCCAGCGGCAAGGTTGGCAGGCCAGAGATGAAGGTGCCAGAGTCAGGAGAACTGTGATCCGGGATGGGGACGCAGTGGATACGCTGACTTTGTTCTGGGAAAGAATCAACTGCAGCAGTGGTGGCCAGAGACGGGATCGAACCGCCGACGCCGGCCTTTTCAGGGCCGCGCTCTACCACTGAGCTATCTGGCCTCAGTGCATGCAACGGTTGCTTGGTTGGCGCTCGATCATCCCGGGTGGGAATTCGGCACTCGTCTGACAACCACTCTTAGTATAGCAAGAGCACCCACCCGGGCAAAGCTGGACCATGTGTCAGTCTTGTCGCGGGCATTCCACCGGCGTATACACTGGGGCTACTCCGTTCCCTTGAGGTTTCCTGCATGCTTCTGCGTCGTCTTTTTTCGTTTTCGCTTGCCATGGTGCTCGCCGCCGGATTGGCTGCGCAAGCCGCACCCACCGGGGTTTCTGCCGACTGGCACACCCTGCGCACCGCGCGCGCCATGGATGCGGCCCGCAAACAGGGTCCGCCGGCGTTGCAGGCATTTCTAGGCGGGATGCCCAAGGGAGCCGATCTGCACGTTCACCTCAGCGGCGCCGTCTATGCCGAGAGCTGGCTGCGTGCTGCTGGCCAGGATGGACTCTGTATCGATACCGGGGAACTCCGCTTCGCCGCGCCGAAACCAGACGGCCACTGTGCCGCAGGGCAGTTGGCAGCCGCGCAGATGCTGGCCACGATGCAGCAGCCCGCCAGCCAGAGCCTCTATGACAAGCTGATCGACTCCTTTTCCATGCGCAGCTTTGTGCCCTCCGCCGGTTGGAGCGGGCATGACCAGTTCTTTGCCACCTTCAGCCGCTTCAGCGGCACCCGCAAATCCCACACCGGCGAGTGGATCGACGAGGTGGCTTCACGCGCTGCAGTCCAGAACGAGCAATATCTGGAGCTGATGGATACGCCTGGCTTCTCCCATGCCGCACAACTGGCAGCGAAAATCGGCTGGGACGCCGATTTGCCGGCGCTGCGCCAGCGGCTGATCGATGGCGGACTCTTCCAGGAGGTGGAGCCGGCGCGTGCTGCCGTGGAGGATGCGCTGCACCGTCGCGACCAGATCGAGCACTGCCATACGGACCGCGCACAGCCCGGATGCACGGTCACGGTCCGCTTCCTCTACCAGATCCTGCGGGACTTTCCTCCCGAGCAGGTCTTTGCCCAGACACTGCTTGGTTTTGAAACAATCTCGCGCGTCCCGGAGTTTGTGGGCATCAACTTCGTGCAGCCGGAGGATGCCTTCTATTCCATGCGTGATTACACGCGCCAGATGCAGATGCTTGACTACCTCCACCGCCTGTATCCGCGCGTCCACATCTCGCTGCATGCTGGTGAACTTGCACCCGGTCTTGTTCCTCCGGATGGTCTCCGCTTCCATATTCGCCAGGCCATTCAGCTTGGTCACGCCGAGCGTATCGGCCACGGGGTAGACGTGATGAACGAAGACAACGCGCAGGCGCTGCTGAAAGAGATGGCAGCGCACCACATCATGGTGGAGATCAACCTGACATCCAACGATGTCATTCTCGGCATCCGCGGACGCAACCATCCGCTGCCGCAATATCTGCATGCCGGTGTTCCGGTCGCCCTGTCCACCGATGACGAAGGCGTGAGTCGCATTGACCTGACGCATGAGTATCTCCGTGCAGCCGACGAGTTCAACCTCGGCTATCTCCAGCTGAAACAGATGGCACGCACCAGCCTCGAACATGACTTTCTGCCCGGTAACTCGCTCTGGCTCCAAGCCGACCGCTTCTCCGCCACGGTCTCTGCCTGCGCCCGCCAGCCGCTCGGTGCGGACAAGCCAACTCCACCGTGCCGCAGCTATCTGGATGCCAATCCGCGTGCTGCGCAGCAGTGGGAACTGGAGCGTCGCTTCCGTGTCTTTGAGGCGCAGTGGTAAGAGACTTTTCCAATCCATACCCGTCGAGGTGATGCCCATGTCCCGATTTCCTGCCTTCCTGGTCCTTGCAGCCCTGATCCTGCCCGCCGCGGCCCAGGTCGCCAACTATCAGCAGGAGCAGCCGGTGCGCGCCCGGAACGGCATGGTGGTCAGCGTGCATCATCTGGCCTCGGATGCCGGTCTCGCGATGCTGAAAGCCGGTGGCAATGCCGTCGATGCTGCCGTGGCCACCGGCTTTGCGCTGGCTGTGGTGCACCCCATCGCTGGCAACCTTGGCGGCGGCGGATTCATGCTCCTGCGTACCCACGACGGACATGCAATTTTCCTCGATTATCGGGAGCAGGCGCCGCTGGCCGCTTCGGCCAACATGTATCTGGACACGAAGGGAAATGTACGCGCCCCGGACGACCCGCAGGGCAGCATTGTCGGCTATCGCGCGATAGCCACGCCGGGCTCGGTGGCTGGCCTCACCTATGCCGAGCGGAAGTATGGGCGGCTCGGTCTGGCACGCGTGATGGCTCCGGCAATTCGGCTGGCCAGTGAGGGCTTTGTCCTTTCCGCACAGGAAGCCGCAGCCATGCAGGACTCCGATTTGGCGCGCTTCCCGGAAACGAAACACATCTTCCAGCGCGACGGCAATGACTACAAGGCAGGCGAGAGATTTCGCCAGCCGGAGCTGGCAGCCACGCTGCGGCGCATCGCAGCCGACCCCGCAGATTTCTATCACGGCAAGCTGGCCGCGCAGATTGCCGAAGCCGTGCAGAAGGGCGGCGGACTGCTCACGCGTGAGGACCTGGCACGCTATCAGGTGGTGGAGCGCAAGCCGCTGGTTGGCCACTATCACCAGTACACGATCCTGAGTGCACCCCCGCCCAGCTCCGGCGGCGTGGTCCTGCTCAGCGCGCTGAACATCCTCGACGGCTATCGGCTGCAGACGTTGGGAGATCGGTCGCCAGAGTGGATTCAGCGGATCACCGAGGCCTATCGCCGCGCGTACATGGACCGCAGCGACTACCTGGGCGACCCGGACTACAACCAGATTCCCGTGGCTGCGCTGACGTCGCCCGCCTATGACGCAGCCTGGCGCGCCAGCATCACCGATCGCGCCACGCCCTCGGCGGAGCTGAAGCGTCCGGCGGGTTTTCTGCCGCCGCCACCCGCCACTGCGGGCCAACGCACGGAGTCGCCCGATACGACGCATTACTCAGTGGTGGACGAAGACGGCAATGCTGTCTCGGTGACGACGACGCTGAACAATGCCTGGGGATCCGATGTCACGGTCGGCACGCTGGGCTTTCTGCTCAACGACGAGATGGACGACTTTGCCTCGAAGATGGGCGTGCCCAACATGTTCGGGTTGATTCAGGGGCCGGCCAACGCTATCGCCCCGCGCAAACGGCCGCTTTCCTCCATGACGCCCACAATTGTGCTGGAAGGCAACCATCTGCGCTATGTGCTTGGCTCGCCCGGCGGGGGACGCATCATCACCACCGTTGCCAACATCTTTCTGTCCGCAGCCGAAGGAGGGCTCAACATTCAGCAGGCCGTGGACGCGCCGCGCTTCCATCATCAGTACCTGCCGGACAAGCTCTACCTGGAGCCGGGCTTTCCGCAGTCCACACAAGCGGCGCTCACAGCGATGGGCTACACACTGAGCATCTCCGGGCGCACATGGTCCGATGGCGAGTGCATTGCCATCGACCCCAAAACCGGCGAGCGACTGGGCGGGCAGGATCATCGCCACAACTACGGCAAAGCGGCAGGATATTAGGGCTTATCGCATCGATGTCTCTGTGGCTTCGTCCTCATGCTTCAGCCCCCGCTTCGGCAATGGGTCTGATCCGGCTCGTCCCGGGATTTCGCTTAGGATGCGCGCTCCAGTCCCTGACTGGCTCTCAATCGTTATCGCCGAGCATGGCGGCAATCGTTGCGCGCATCTGTTCCGTCAGTGTGTCCACGTCGCGCACGCTCAGTCCGGCGGTTTCGAGCGGAGCCCCCACTTCCATGCGCAACGGTCGCGGCCAGAAGTGCCGCGTGTGCATGGGCAGCAGGTCATAGACCCCGCTCAGCGCAATCGGAATCACCGGAACCTGCGCACGAATGGCCAGGTAGGCGGCTCCGTTTTCAAACTTCTGCAGCCTTCCATCCGGTGTTCTTCCGCCCTCCGGAAAGACAAAGACCGACATGCCTGCGCGCAGCGCTCGAACGCCGCCGCTCAGCGATGACAGCGCGGCTCGGGGGCTCTCCGTATCCACCGGGATCTGCCCGGAGCGATTCAGATACCAGCCGATGAAAGGCAGCTTCCATAGCTCCTTCTTGGCCAGAATCCGGAACTGCCCGGGAATCGTGGAAAACAATACTGGCGTATCCATGTACGAGGTGTGATTGCAGGCATAGACCACCGGTCCCGGCACTGCCAGGTGCTCGCGACCCACAACCGTCAGCGGAGACAGGGATGCGGCAAGGGAGACTCCTGCCCAGGTCTGTGCAATCCGATGCTGCAGCCTGCCAGAGCGATCCCAAAGCGAGGCTACCAGTGCCAGGGAGCCAAAAGAAGCCGTGGCCACGCCAAACAGCGGAGCCTGCAGCAGGTTACTGCTCATGCGCCGCGTGATCGGCAACTGCTGTGGACGCTTTCCGTTCATGCGACGGCTTCCGTTTTCAACCAGTGTCGCGCTTCTCCCACCAGATAGACCGAGCCGCTGACCACGATTCGCCCCTGGCTTCCGGCCGCCGCCCGCGCCACGGCCAGCGCCTGCGGCAGGCTTTCAGCGCTGTCGGTCATGGCCCCGGTAGCTTCCGCTGCGGCCTGCAGTGCTTCCAGGCTGGCAGCGCGCGGCGAATGGACCGCGACCAGCACCACCCGATCAAAGAGCGGAAACAGAATCTTGGCCAGCTCGGTGACGGGCTTGTCGCGCAGGCAGCCAAAGACCAGAACCTGTGGCGAAGCCGGCTCGCGGCTGTCCAGTCCGCTTACAGCCGCCCGCAGCGCCCAGGCACCGGCCGGATTATGAGCCACGTCCAGGATCACTTTCGGCCAGCCGGCAGGTGCAAACCGCTCCAGCCTTCCCGGCCATTCCGTCTGCCGGATCCCGGCCTCAATCGCCTCGGGCGGGATGGCAAATCCCTTCCCGGTGGCCAGTTCCACAGCGGCAGCAATTGCCAGTGCCACGTTGCGCTGCTGGTGCGCTCCGTGCAGCGGAGACTCCACCTGCACCTGCCTGCCCATCACCTCCAGGGCATAGCCGCTGGAGTCGTCCGTGCCGCGTGCCGGCATGTATACGGCCGCATTCACGCCCCGAACGCCCAGCTTCACGGCCACCTCGCCCAGCGCCGTATTTGCCTCCGGATGCTGGGGCAGCGTCACCATCACGCCCTGCTCACGCAGGATGCCTGCCTTCTCGCGTGCAATCGCGCCAATCGTCTCGCCCAGCCACTCCTGATGGTCGAGGTCAATGTCGGTGATCACGCTGAGACAGGGATCAACGATGTTCGTGGCATCCAGCCGTCCGCCCATCCCCACCTCCAGCACTGCCAGCTCCACCCCAGCTTCTGCAAATGCACAGAAAGTCAGCGCCGTCATCAGTTCAAAGTAGCTGGGCATCCCGCGGAGCGCGCCGTCCTGCACCAACTGCTGCGCCGTGCCCAAGACGGTGCTGCAGTGCCGGGCAAAGGCCTCGTCGTCGATCTCCGCCAGCCGACCATCCCGGCTCAGGCGTACCCGTTCGTTCACCCGCTCCAGATGAGGCGACGTATACAGCCCCACGCGGACTCCGGCTGCCTGCGCAATGGATGCCAGCGTAGCCGCCGTCGAGCCTTTGCCGTTAGTTCCGGCAATCAGCACCGATGGAAATTGCCGCTGTGGATCGCCAAGCGCACCACACAGCAGCCCGATCTCGGCGAGCGTGAACTTCCGCCGCTCGCCCCCGGGCAGTGTCAACAGCTCTGGCACCAGCCCATTCAGACTGTGCACGGCCTCTGCATAATTCATTCCGGACATACCAACCCCATTTTACGGTGCATCCCAGCCAGCCAATCCCGCCGGGTGCGTGGGATGAACTCCCAGCCCGGCAGGTATTCTGGTCTGGTATGACCATCGACTCCATGGCTTCCGTTCCGCTTGTGCTTGCCTCTGCCAGTCCTCGCCGCCGTGAGCTGCTGGCACAGGTCGGCTATGCGTTTCGCATCGAGGCCGCAGACATTCCCGAAGACCCGCTTCCAGGCGAAGATCCCATCGCCTACGTCACGCGACTGGCCCGTGGCAAGGCCGAGGCTGTCCGCTCCCGGCCTGCCAATGCCTCCGCGGTTGTCCTCGGTGCGGATACCACCGTCGTCATCGAAGGTCAGATCCTGGGCAAGCCGGAATCGACTGCCGACGCTGCCCGTATGCTGCGCCTGCTTTCCGGTCGCACCCATCAGGTCATCACCGGGGTCTCCGTCGTCTCATCGGCCCAGATCCTCACCGCTGCCGAAGTGACTGCGGTTCAGTTCCACTCCCTGTCAGACGAGGAGATTGCCGCCTACATTGCAACCGGAGAGCCAATGGACAAAGCCGGTGCCTACGCCATACAGGGCCGTGCCGCCTGTTGGATTCCCCGTATTCACGGCTGCTACTTCAATGTGGTGGGTCTGCCGCTGGCGCTGGTTTCCAACCTGCTGTCCACACTGGCCCGACTGCCGGGCAGGCCAGTGTCGGGTTCAGGCCAGGCGAATGCAAAGTAACGGACCCAGGCAAACCGGACTCGCGCCAGAACGACCTTGAGACAACCAGCCGAGACACGATCCCGCGGCTACAGCAGCCGGGCCGCATCCTTGGCAAAATAGGTCACGAGAAAGTCCGCACCGGCGCGCCGCATTCCGGTCAGGCTTTCCAGTATGGTTCGTTCCTGCTCCAGCCACCCGCGGGCAAAGGCTGCCTGCAGCATCGAGTATTCCCCGGAAACCTGATACACGCCCATCGGCACATCGAAGCGCTCACGCGCCGCATGCAGCACATCCAGATAGGGCATTCCCGGTTTCATCAGAATCATCTCGGCGCCTTCGTCCAGGTCCAGTGCAATCTCACGCATGGCCTCGCGCCCGTTGGCAGGGTCCATCTGGTAGCTGCGCCGGTCCCCAAACTGAGGTGCCGAGTCTGCCGCTTCGCGAAACGGACCATAAAAGGCGGAGGCAAACTTCGCCGCATAGCTGAGGATGGGCGTCTCGTCCAATGCAGCAGCATCCAGCGCCTGTCGGATAGCCGCCACGCGACCGTCCATCATGTCGCTGGGCGCCACAATATCAGCTCCCGCCTGCGCCAGGCTTACCGCTGTCCGTGCCAGCAACTCCAGGCTGGGATCATTGGCCACGGAAAAGGCATCTCCCTGCTTCCGGACCACGCCGCAGTGGCCATGGCTGGTGTACTCGCACAGGCAAACATCCGCGATCAGCACAAGCGACTTTGCCGCAGCCGTCTGGCGCAGCGCACGCAGTGCCGTCTGCACGATTCCTGCCGGGTCCCATGCGCCGGTGGCATGCTCATCCTTCGTCTCTGGCAGGCCAAAGAGCAGCAGTCCGCCCAGGCCAAGCTCGGCAGCTACTTCGGCTTCCTTTACCGCCTCGTCCACGCTCAGGTTGGCAACACCGGGCATGGAGCTGATCGGCTTGCGCACTCCCTCGCCCGGACAGACAAAAATCGGCAGCACCAGTTGCCCTGGCTCCAGACGTGTCTCGCGTACCAGTTGCCGCAGCGCTTCCGTGCGACGCATCCTTCGCATTCGTATTCCAGGAAACCCCATGGGTCTGATTGTATGCCGCCGGTCGCGCATGCGGCCTCTGCAGGGAATTCTTTCCTTTTGTGATACGGTGCTTCCATGCCCGTTCCTGGGCATTCAGGAGCCTGCATGGACCTCGATCTCGCCTCTCGTTATACCGCCCACTGGGAGGGGCTGCGCACCACCATGTACCTCGACACGAAGGGAATCCCCACCATCGGCGTAGGCTTCAACCTGCAGGCAGCTGGCGCACAGGCGCAGGTGGAGGCTCTGGGGCTGGACTATGCCTCGGTCCTCAATGGCTCGGTCGCGCTCACGTCGGCGCAGATCGACCAGCTCCTGCAGCATTCTCTGCAGACCGCAGTCGCAGCAGCGCAGATACTGGTTCCGGAGTTTCCTGCCATTCCAGCCGCGCAGCAGATCGTCCTCACCGACCTGGCCTTCAATATGGGAGAGGCGATGCTTGGCACCTTTGTGCATACGCTGGCCTTTGTCCGGCAGCAGAACTGGTCCATGGCCGCCTATAACCTGCAGCAGTCGCTCTGGTTTCAGCAGGTGGGCTCGGGCGCCACGCAGCGCGGCGGCGCCGATTGCGCCGTGTTGGCCGGAACCGCACAGCCGACAGACTTTCTGACAGCGTAGCAGGAACTTTGGGCTGGGAATGGAAATCCTGCCCCGGAAAGCAGAACGCGCAGCGATGGTCATCCCCCGAGGACCATGCTGCGCGTCTGTCTTGGAGTTCCCGGCTCCGGCCTGCGTGCGGTCACCGCGGCTCGTCGAGCGGGAAGGATGCTTCGTGGGTCAGCGGGCATGCAGCCGACCGGATCGGAAGGTTATTCCGGATTGGACTCAGACTTGCCGGAGTACGATGCCACCACGGCGGGGCAGAAGAGGATGGCGAGGAAAGCGATTCCGATCAGAAGATCATGCATGGTTGTTTTCTCCATTCTGATGAGCTCGAAGTGGCTCATCCACGTGTTTAAGATTCGCTCACTTTTCTTCCCAACGTAATCCCACATCCCGTGTAATCCGCCTGCCGTCAGTGGCATATCCCATCCCACAAAGGTGGTATGCGCCGGATATGCTGGAGTCAGCCATGTCACTCGTTTCCCCCATCCCGAACCCGGTTCCGGCCTTTGATTCCGCATCCCTGGAGTGGCCTGCGCTGCTTGCCCTGGTTGCCGGCTACGCCCATTCTGCCATCGGTCGCGCCGCTGTCGGCGGGCTGGCGCCTTCGCTGGATCGGCTCTGGATCGAGCGCGAGCATCGCCTGGTGGCTCAGCTGGATATTCTGCTTTCCGCCACTCCCGGTCTTTCGCTGGCGCCGCTCTTTGATCCTGCCGAGGCGCTGGAGCAGGCCTCGATTCCCGATGCCGCACTGGAGGCCGCCGAACTGCTGGCCATCGCTCGTCTGGCTACCCTGCTGTCAAGCTGGCGTAGCCTCATCATAGATGCGCCCGCAGCCCTTGCCGCCCGCATTCCTGATCTTCTCCATCTGGCGCAGCCTATTTCCGGCTCCATGCGCTCCCTGGGGGAGTCCATCGAGCGCAAGTTTCTGCCCGACGGCACGCTCACCGATGATGCAAGTCCGGAGCTGGCCCGCATTCGCCGCGAGCTGATCCATCAGCATCAGCTCATCGAGCAGACTCTGCGCACCGCACTTCGTCGCCTGGCCGCCGACGGTCACGCCCAGGACGAGCTGATCACCGTTCGCGGGGACCGCTTCGTCATCCCGGTCAAAGTGGAGCAGAAGCGCCGCCTGCCCGGTGTCCTCCACGGAGCCAGTTCCTCGGGCCAGACCGTCTTTCTGGAGCCGCTGGAGACCATCGAGCAGAACAATGACCTGATCCGGCTACTGGAGGACGAGCAGGCAGAGATCCATCGGATCTTTGTCGCGCTCACGCGCCTGGTGGCCCAGCATGCTCCGGCACTGGCTGCCGGAGCCGCAGTTCTGGCCCATCTTGACTCCCTGCAGGCGCGTGCCCGCTTCGCCCGCGACTATCGCGGCGTTTCCCCCTCGGTCGAAGAAAGCCGCTTTCAGCTGGTGGATGCTCGCCACCCGTTGCTGGAGCATCGGTTGCGCTCCAGCGGTGGCTCGGTGGTTCCCTTCAGCATCACGCTGGACGATACGCATCGGCAGCTCATCCTTTCCGGCCCCAATACCGGCGGCAAGACCGTCACGCTGAAGACCATTGCGCTGTCGGCAATGATGGCCCAGTCCGGGATTCCTGTACCGGCCGCCCAGGTTACGCTGCCCATCTTTTCCGCGTTCCTGGCAGATATTGGAGATGCCCAGTCCATCGAACTGGCGCTGTCCACGTTTTCCGCGCACGTGGCAAACATCACGCGTCTGGCCGGGCTTGCCTCCAGTTCCGCGCTCCTGCTGCTCGATGAGCTGGGATCGGCCACCGATCCGGACGAAGGCTCAGCTCTGGCCGTGGCCATTGCCGATCACTTCCGCGCACAGCGGGCCTGGGCGGTCATCACCACACACCACACTGCGCTCAAGGTCTATGCGGCCAACACAGCCGACGTGCTCAATGCTGCTGCCGGAGTCGATCCGGAGACACTGGCGCCTACCTACCAGCTGCGTCTCGGTGTGCCCGGAGTCTCGGCCGGCATTGCCACCGCAGAGCGCCTGGGCATGCCCGGGCAGATTGTCGCCAGTGCCCGCCAGCGGCTCAGTTCGCAGCAGCTCGATATTGCGCGCTTCCTGGATGCCATTCATGACCAGCTGCAGTCGCTGGAGTCCGAACGCAAGGCAGCCCGCGCCGAGCAGTATGCGCTGCATCAGGAGCGTGCGCGGCTGGCACGGGAGGGGGATGCCGAGCTGCGGGACCGATCCCGCGCGCTGGAGCAGCAGTTTGCTGCGCTCTTGCGCGACTTTGACGCACAGATGCGACAGTCCATTGCGGCCATTGAGGACAATGCCGCCCGCCAGAAGGTGGCAAGGGAATCGCGCAGCCGCATGGAGCGCATGCGTGCGGAGTTTGAGGCCCAGTTCCGATCGAGCGTGGCCGCGCTGCGCCAGCCGACGCAGCCGGAGGCATCTGCTGCCGACGCCAGCGCTCCCAATCTGGTCGCCGGGGCGCAGGTGCTCGTGCGCAGCCTGAACAAGCCTGCCACCCTGACGCGCCACGTGGAAAAGGACCTGTGGGAGGTGACCATCGGTGCGCTCAAGATGCGGGTTCGCAGCACCGATCTGGCGCAGCTTGCCGAATCCAGGCCTGCCGAAACGCCGCTCCGGGCCGTGCGCCGTCGCTCCGGCATCACCGTCACGGCCGCTGAGCCGGACAGCGCTACGCCCTCGGAGATCAACTTCATCGGCTTCACAGTCGCCGAGGCCACCGAAGAGCTGGAGCGCTATCTGGATCGCGCCTTTCTTGCAGGCCTGCCCCGCGTTCGCGTGATCCATGGCACCGGCATGGGCGTGCTCCGCCGCTCCCTGCGCGAATATCTGCGCCAGCACCCGCATGTGGCCAGCATCGAGGAGCCGTCGCAGCTGGAAGGCGGTGCCGGTGCCACCACCGTGCATCTGCGCCAGTAGTCGTTCTTTCGGTCAGCATCGCTGCCAGCTGCAGCCTCCAGCCTCTACCGCACTTCCAGCCGCTGCATCACTTCCCGCCGCGTAGCCATGGACTCCTGAGCTCCATTGCGGGTTACGGAGATGGCCGCCGCCGCCGCGGCAAAGCGTGCTGCCTCCGGTGTTGCTCTACCCTCGAGCAGGGCCACGGCCAGGGCGGCATTGAAGGCGTCCCCGGCTGCGGTGCTGTCCACCGCCTGCGCCGGAAACGGCTCTACGTGCGCTGCGTAGCCTTCGGCATCGGCCAGGTAGGCACCGCGCGCGCCCATCTTCACCACTACGGCTGCTGCTCCGCGTCCCTGCAGCGTGGCTGCCACCACGGCCGGGTCGAAGTCAGACTCGTGCTGCCACCCGGCATAGAAGGCGGCCTCGGTCTCATTGGGCGTCATCCAGCTCAGCAGCGGATACAGGCTCTCGGGCAACGTACGCGCCGGGGCTGGATCCAGCATCACCGGCACGCCAGCCTCGGCACAGATCCGGGCTACGCGCTCAACCGTCGCCAGCGGAATCTCCAGTTGCACCAGCACCATGCCGGCACCGCGCAGCCGGGCGGCCTGTTGCTCCACCCACTGTGGGGTCAGGCAGGCATTCGCCCCCTGTGCCACCACGATCGTATTCTCGCCGCTGTCGGCCACGGTGATCAGTGCCACGCCGGAGGCGGCATCGGCCAGACCCACGCCGTCGGTTCCCACGCCTTCGGCCTGCAGATGGCTGCGCAGCGTCTGGCCCATGGCATCCAGCCGGCCAGTCTCGCTTTGGCCAGCCTCGCTGCCCAGCATGCCGATCATCTCCACCGGCCAGCCCAGCCGCGCCACGCCCACCGCCTGATTGGCTCCCTTGCCTCCGGGGTGCATCTGGAATCCATCTCCCAGCAGGGTCTGGCCGCCGACGGGAATCTGCCGCGCATGCACCACCAGATCCATGTTGATGCTGCCTACCACGACGATCGGTCGTCTTGTCATTTGTTTCTCCTGATTCTCTTCTCCAGCACATTTTCCCGATGCCATTCTGCTCAGTGCAGCGGGGCCAGTGCCACCAGCGTCAACCCGGCCAGAAACAGGGTAAACATCGCTGCCAGCAGCCAGCGCGCCGCCCGCGGAGCTCCGGCAAACTCGCGCCACACAAAGACGCCCCAGGCTGCCGTCACCATGGTTGCACCCTGACCCATCGCATAGGAAACCGCAGGGCCGACGCGTCCGGCCTCAGCGGCCACAAAGTTAAGCGTGGCTCCCAGCGCCCAGACCGCGCCACCCAGCGCCCCCCACAGATGCCAGCGCATGGGAGCATCCCCGTACGCGCGCAGGGTTGTCGGCTTGCCGCCATCCAGCGGCCAGCGCATCAGCGCGCCATTCACCGGCAGCGCACACAGCGCCACCCCAAGAGCAAACAGAAGCGATGCACTGTAGGGACCAGCGGCATGGCTGCCCTGCATGGCCCGCGCTACCAGCGGATAGAACGTGCCCATCAGCAGTCCTGCGGCCACACTCAGCCAGATGCCGCGCTGCGCGGTGGGATGTTGGGTATTGGCGCGCTGTCCGCGTTCGCGCAGCCGGTAGGCGGCGGCATCGCACACAATGGCTGCCACCACCAGCGCCACACCGCCAAAGAGCATTTCGGCATTGCCCGCCGGGTTCACCACATAGCTGGAGACGGCTCCCACCACGAGCGCCAATCCGATGCCCACAGGAAAAGCCACGGCCAGCCCGGCCACTTCAATCGCTGCCACCAGCAGCAGATTGGCCACGTTGAAGTCCACGCCGCTGATCATGGCCAGTGTCAGGTTTCCGGCTCCGGCCTGCGCCAGATCGTCGGTCAGCGAGCGGCCTGTTGCGCCCATGCTGCCCAGCGTGAGCCCCAGAACGAGTGTTGCCGCCAGCAGCCCGCTCACATAGTCCCAGTAGAAAAGCGGAAAGCGGAAGCCAGGGGTCAGCTTCCGGGTGTTGGCCCAGGAACCCCAGCACAGCATGGTCACAGCCATGCATACCAGTGCTCCGGCATAACTTTGCGGCTCAAACATCGCGGCAATCTCCCGGCGCACAGCCGCGCCTGCCGCTCATCCTCGCAGCTTGCGCTCGTGGGGTCAATCCCGCAGGCGCTAGTCGCTGGTCTGCTTCCCGTTGTTGCGATGCGTACCGCTCAGCAGATCGACCTGTCCCGTTCCCACGTGGACATACAGATCGTGAACGCCTTCCGTGCTGTTTGCCCGGAAGTGACGGAAGAATCCGCCCATCTCCTGCCCATAGGCCTTGGCATTCAGCTCCCCAATGTCCACCGAGGCATCCACCAGTCGGTAGTTCCACTCCTGCTTCTGGGAGATGGTAATCTGCCCGGCCCGCAGTGCGCAGTCCTTGTCCCCGCTCACGTTCTGGATCGTGATTTGTCCGGCAGCCATACGGACGCGCAAATTTGTCCGCTCCGGCACCAGAATATGCAGCTCCAGATCTCCATGGTGCACCGTTCCGCCCTCGACCTTCAGGTGAAGGTTGCCATTTTCACCGCTGAGCTGCATTTGAAAGGAACGTGGCGGATCGGACCGATCCATCGAACAGCTGACCTGCACCGTATCCTGCGGGACGGCACTGCCTGCCGGCTCAATCGTCATGCCCAGGGAAATGGAATCAATCGTCAGAATGCCACCGGAGTTAAGCGGGGCATGCAGAACGGTCGAGCAGTCACCACGGCTCTGGCCGTGTGCCGCCAGTGGAGACACCAGGGAAAGGGTCAAAAGCAGCATGCCTGCGGTCATGGTGTGGATTCTCATGCCCTGCGATACGCAGCCAGCGAGAGAAATGTTCCGGCGGCGCGACAGCGACAGCCCTGCACACGGCAACGCGGACCAAAGTGGAATCTCATTGCGGAATGTTCTGGAGTGAGTCCCGCAGGGAGTGTCGGAGCTGGGGCATCTTCCACGCTTCCACCTTGGGCCATCCTGCTTCGATGGAATAATGATTCCAGAAAGGAAGCTCATGTTCCTCATCGTCTGGCAATTCGACGTGACCGAAGACAAGCTCTCCGCTTTTGAGGCTGCCTACGCCCCGGGCGGCACCTGGTCAACGCTCTTTTCCCGCTCGCCGGAGTATCTGGGTACGGAACTGCTGCGGGATGCTTATGTGCCGGGCCGCTATCTGACCCTGGATCGCTGGACCAGCGAAGAGGCCTTTCGCAGTTTTCGCGCCGCGCACGACGCCGACTATGAGGTTGTGGATCGGGCCTGCGATGCGCTGACGGCGGCAGAGACGCGCATCGGTGCCTTCACTGCCTGAAGCCGCCGCCGTTCGCCTCAGAAGAGGTTTCCGGCCACCTGTGCGGCAGCTTCTTCGGTAACCATGCGCCATGTCTCCGGAGTCAGCAAAGGATCGCGACGGTTGCTTGTGGTCACCTGTACGCGGAAGCACTGGTTCCGTACAGTACCCACAATCTGCGCTCCGTAGCCGCTGCGCAGACGGCAGAACTCCGCAGTATTGCCCAACCCCTGCAGTGGTTCGGGGCTGCCGTTACAGGTGCCTGCCGGGCTGTCCCTGGTTGAGTTTGCGATGCTGCTCACCAGCATCGCGCGCCGGTTGCTGCCTTGCTGCAGGGTAAAGAGGCAGATTCCGTTTTGTCGCACCGTCTGGAAGCTTCCACCCAGCAGCGCCGATACAGTGGCCGAACCTATCCAGCTGCACGGGTCCGTCGGGACTGTCACTTCGTGTGGCGGGGCCTGCTCCTGCTCGGTCGCTGCGTTGCCTGCCGGTGTCGCGGCTTCTGCGACGGGCACGTTGGCATGCACATGCCAGGGAATCGTCTCGAGGGAGATTTCCGGATGCTGTCGGATATAGTCCAGCGCATAGGTGGGAGCACCGGGATCAATCTTTTCATCGATAAACCGGGTTTGTTCGGCCACGGCATCTGCCTGGTTCCCAGCCCGGCGGTTCAGGATCGACAGGTTGTAGTGGGCTGCCAGATCATCCGGATCAATCTGCTGCAGCGACTCAAAGTCCGACATGGCCTTGGCCAGCTCATTCTCCTGGTAATAGGCAATGCCCAGCTCACGGCGAGCATCGCGCGAATCCGGAAATTGCCGCACCACCTCCTCCAGGTCTGCGATCTCTCCGGCGCGATTTCCGGATCGTCGCTCCAGCTGTGCGCGATAGAACAGAGCGCGCGCATCGGATGGATGCAGGGTAAGCGCCTTGTGCAGCGCGGCGCGTGCCGAGGCATACTTCTCCCAGGCAATCTCCGTCAGGGCCACGTTGATGTAGCCGTCGGTCTGCTGCGGTTGCAGCCGCACCACGTGCGCAAAGGCATTCACGGCTGCACCATACTGGAGCTGGTCGAGCAGTGCAATTCCCGCGTTATTCCAGCGCATCCAGGTCGGCTGCTCTGGAGAGGGATGCTGTGCCGAGGGATGATTCCTGCCCACTTGCAACTGGCGCGTCTGGCTGGCCAGCGTCACCACGGGATAGGCGGGATGATCCGGACCAAAGACGCTGTTCAAGTAGCTCTGCCGCAGGTGTCGATACTCCACACTGGCGGTCAGAGTCAGGTTCCCCTGCACATGCTCAGGGACCTGAAAGCGATAGCGAACCAGCACAGAGCGGCCAGACTCGATCGTGTTGTCATAGGCGACTGAATGAATCTTCCACACAGCGTGGTTGTCCACGAACTCGCCCTGCGCATCCACCGGACGATTGTTGAAGATGTGTGCTGCAGGATCAAGACTGCCGTTGGCACGGATGGCTCCGCTTTCAAAGACGCTTGTTCCTGCGCCATCCTGCACCCGGAAGTGAACCCATGCCTGGTACAGATCACGCACCTCCGGCAGCAGGGAGTGCCCGATTCCCTTGTTCTGGATCACGACCCAGACTTCAATCTTCTGCCCGGCCTTGAGCGTGAAGGCCGTCTGGCCCAGGGGCGCAATCAGTCGGCCGCCCTCGGACTCACGCAGGGCGAAGATGTCCACATGCAGATAGTTGCCTGACCGCAGAAAGGCAATCGTCTTCTGCAGTTGTGTGTCATAGCCGTAATAGAACGGCACTGCCGTGTTTCCTGCCAGCCAGCGGTGCGAGGCAAACTGCCCCTGTTTGGCTCCTGGCTCGTGCGGACCAGCTACTCCGCGCTGCATGTGGCATCCCTGGCAGGTGGCCGGATCGGCGGTGTAGAAGGTCAACGGATTCCGATGCGAATACTTGGAAAGCTGCCACTCGTCATAGGTGGTAAAGGCTCGTACAAACTTGTAGTGGTTCAGTTCATCGGGAAGATTTGCCTTGTGGCAGACGGCGCAGAACTCGGCCGTGTGCAGGAAGTCATGCATCACGGCCTGCGCATGCAGCTTGGGATGGCGCAGAATCTGGTCATAGGAAACCATGCCTGGAATCCGGTTTCCGTGCTCGTCCACCATCACTGCCGGGACGCCCATCATCAGTTGCCCGTTGCCTTCGGGTGCGCCAATCCTCACCACCGAATGGCAGGTCATGCAGGTCACACCATCGCTATCCATTGCGGTTCGATTGACCTGGGAGTTCTCGGTCAATCCGCCTGCCAGCACCGCCACCGGGTTATGGCAGCTGTCGCAGTGCCGGGCATAGGCAATCCCGCGGCTTTTGTCATGAATCAGCAGATTGACGCTGCGCCGATAAAACGGAGACCGGAAGGCGTTAGCATGCAGCGATTCGCGCCACTGCGCATAGGCCTGCTGGTGGCAGCCTCCACAATACTCGGCGCTGGGAAAGGCATCCGGCTGCAGAAAACCGGAGCCAACCACCTGCAGATTTCCTGGCGCGTATGGCCTGTCCTGACCAAAGGCATAGTTGTAGCCCGGCGCCACGCTTGCATTCCAGGCCTTTCGCGCTGTCGTGAACTTCTCCATTGCCTGCCGTTCCCAGGTCAGGCGTGCAGTCGCTTCCGCCGCAGTCTCCGGTTTAGCCACCGGGTCTGGCGTGGACTGGGCAAGGCTGCCCATACCCTGTAGCCCAACCACTGCTGCCAGCAGCACAGTGCCGGTCAGACGCACGCGACGCCACTCTCGATGAGGTGCCGATCCGTTTCGATGAGAATTCTGAGCCAAGCTCGCATTCCCCTACTGTGCGCCGACCGATCCGGCGGTATCCGCAGCTTTCCCGGATGCGGATTTTCGGCTCTTGGCAGGCATCTCCGAATGCAAGGCCACCTTGTGCTCCGGCTGCAGCTTCTGTGCGCTCTGCAGCGCAACCTGGTCATAGACGCTGGGAACGATGCCCTTGTCTTCCTGGACGGCAAAGAAGCGATCCACCGACGGCAAGGTCAGTGTTTGTCTCCGTCCGTCGGGCCAGCGAATCTCCACTTTCTGCACAGTGGTGGCAGCACCTAGTCCAAAGTGAACCCGCTCGTCGTTGGACGACTCAAAGCTGCCGCCGCTCATCACATCCTCGCGCTGTCGCATCCCGTTGGCGGTCAGCCAGACGGTAGCTCCAATCGCGTCACGCGGACTTTTGCCTGTTCCGGTCAGCTCCAGACCAACCCAGTGATTCTGCTCTTCGGCTACATTCCGCAGCAGCACCGGCGTATGGTCCAGGCAGTTGATCACCACATCGATCTTGCCGTCATTGAACAGGTCGCCAAAGGCTGCTCCACGGGCCGGGATCACGTCGGCCAGTCCGGTGCCCTCCACAGCGGGCATAATCTCAAACTTCCGGCCATGCTCCTCGTTGTGAAACAGCAGCGGACGCTCGGCAAAGGATGTGCCCCAGGTATGCTGGTCCACCTGCGGATAGACATGCCCGCTGACAAACATCAGATCCTTCCAGCCATCGTTGTCGTAGTCGAAGAAAGCCGTGCCCCAACCCAGAAAGGGATAGGTTGGCTCGGCCATGCCCATTTGCGGCGTCACATCCACAAAATTGGAATTCCCCTGGTTGCGATAGAGCGCTTTGTAGTCGTCGGAGAAGGTCGTGGTATACAGGTCCAGGCGACCATTATTGGCGCTGTCGCCCACGGCAATCCCCATGCCCGCGGTCTCGCGTCCGTCCTGGTTCAGCGCAAAGCCGCTGTAAAAGCTAGCATCCTCAAAGGTGCCATTCCCCTTGTTCAGGTACAGATAATTAGGCGACGAGTCGTCGGTCACCACCAGGTCCACCTTGCCATCGTCATTCATGTCCACAAAGGTGGAGGAGAATCCGTAGTAGCGCTGCTTGTCCTCCACTCCAGCCTTCAGGCTCACATCGGTGAAGGTGCCGTCGCCGTTGTTGTGAAACAGATGGTCGGGTTCCCCCGGCAGTCCGCGCGGTCCGCACATGGTTCTGGCTCCGCGAAACTGGCAGAAGGCAAAGCCGACCTCACGCGATCCGGAGACTGGCATGTGCTGCATGTCCCAGTGAATGTAGCCGGGAACAAAGATATCCAGCAGGCCGTCGCCATCGTAGTCGCCAAAGCTTGGCCCTGTGGACCAGTTGCCCAGGGTGACGCCCGCCTTCTCCGCCACGTCGGTAAAGGTTCCATCGTGGTTGTTGCGATAGAGGCGGTTTTTGCCGTAGTTTGCCACATACAGATCGGGCCAGCCATCATTGTCAAAGTCGCCCACGGCCACGCCAAAGCCCCAGCGATCATTGGTCACACCTGCAGCCGCAGCCACATTGGTAAAGGTGCCGTCATGGTTGTTGTGGAAGAGTGCAGCATGCGGGGGAGTGGTTTTCCCGGTTTCGGCGTCAAAAGTGGATCCGTTCACCAGGTAGATGTCCAGCCAGCCATCGTGGTCGTAATCAAGCAGCGCCACACCCGAGCCAATGGTCTCCAGAATGAAGGACTTTTGCGGCGTGCCCATCGTATGCTTCCACGTGGTCAATCCCGACTCCTTCGAGATGTCCCGAAAGATCACCGGGCCGCTCTTCACAAATCCGCCCGCAGTAATCGGCCGCTTTTCCGCGTCCAGAACCGGGGCAAAGACCCCGGCCGTAGCTGAGCCACTGTTCTCGCTGGAGCCGCCTGTCTGTGCACCCACCATGGGCAGGGCGGAGTCGCCGGCTTGCTGGGCCATACTGCGGGGACCCAGCAGCCAGCAGCAGCCAGCCAGCAGCAACAGCCCGGGCAGCATCCTGCTCCGGCCATCGCGCACGGATTCACCAGTCCAATCCCGGCCACTCTCTGGATTCAAAGGAACTTCGGTGTACCCTGGACCGGGCACACGACTTCGCAGGCGCAACACAGCATTCACAACAGAAGACCTCACGCGGGGAAGTTCAAGCGTCTCCTGAACTCTATTTGCCGCGGTGTCTGCTGTCTTCCACCTGAACGTGGAGCACAAACTCAAACTTCCTGATGAGTCGCAGCCTGTGTTGCCAGCGCGTTGTCAGCTCAGGTGCCCCGTGAGCCGCCGTGCGGCATAGCGTGCCCCGCAGGCAAAGCGAAACAGTGGACCAAAGCTGTTGGCCGCCGCCAGTCCCACCATATACAGGCCGGGAACCGAGCATTGGAAGTTGCCATCCAGCTTTGGTGCGCCCATCTCTGTGGCAATCGATTGCGCCAGTCCGGCTTCGAGCAGCGCCAAGCGATCCACCGTAGGGCGGAAGCCCGTTGCCGCAATCACATGGTCGTAGCGCAGCCGGTTTCGCTCGCCATGCGCAGCCTGGCATTCCACGTCCACGCCTCCGTCTCGCTCTGCCATGGAGACGACCTCCAGCCCCAGTCGCGCTGGAATCCGTCCCTCAAAGTCCTTCCGCGTCGTCCAGTTCGGCGCCGGCCCCAGGTGTCGCGCCACCACCCGATGCCGAAACTCCACCGGCAGCCTTCGGAAGACTCCCGGCAGCTCGGCGGCCAGCTTCGATCGCCAGCCCAGTCCCAGCGGCGAACGCGGATTCCGGATCCGCTCCAGCAGCGGGCGCTCGATCACCGGCGCATCATGAAAGATGATCTTCGGCGCACGCGCCAGTACCTCCACCTCGGCTCCGTGGTCTTTCAGGTCAATGGCAAGGTTGATGGCGGAAGCTCCCGCGCCCCAGACCATCACCCGCCTGCCGCGAAAATGGCTCACGTCGCCATGGTCAAAACTGTGCGATGCCACCGCCGGGGACAGGGATTCCATTGCTTGTGGCCGATAGGGAAACGGATGCAGCCCCACGGCCAGCACCACGCGCCTGGCCTCCGTGCTCCAGCCGCTTTCGGTCGTCGCACGGAATCCGCCCGACACCTGCTCCAGCCGTGTGACGTGCTCCTCGCGCAGATCCGGAACAAACCGCTGCTGAAAGGCGCGTCCGTAGTCGGCAAAAACACTGCGCGGGACTGGCAGACCGATGGGCTCGTAGGGCAATCCCTGCTCGCGGCAGTAGGTCTCCAGCCGATAGCCGCGTCCCGGCGCATACAGATCCGAGGAGAATGCTTCAGACTTGAGCACCATCGCCGCCGGCATGTGCTCCCGCCAGGCGTCCATGCACCGGCCCACAACCGCGTGCTCCACGCCGCGCGCGCGCAGATGCGCCGCCAGCGAAAGTCCATAAGGCCCTGCTCCAATAACCAATACCATTCCGCTCATTCTTACCCGATCTCGACGCGTCCCAATCCCCACTGGCTACGCCTCGTTTCTCTCTATCTCTATCGACATGCCCGGCCGCTATATTCCTGTGGCGTCTTCGGCCTTAGTATGCCAGTCTACGCTGCTTTATTCGTGCAGATGGCCGACGTTTCGTGGTTTTCTCATCGATTAGACGTGGAGTGCACCCGCAAAACCATGCCTGGCAGGCTGAACTTTTCGTCATCGGCTGCCAAGCGCTACAATCGCACATCTGCCACTGGCCGGAAAAGACTTCCCCGGAGCGTGCCCATGCGACTGATTCTTGCCATTCTTGTTCCCTGGCTGCAGTTCTTCACCATTGGCCGTCCCTTTGCCGGCATCGCCTGCCTGATCCTGCAGGTCACGATTATCGGCTGGATTCCGGCGGCGATCTGGTCCGCCTACGCGCTCAGCCAGTACAAGACCGACCAGAAGATTCGCCGCGCTTTTTACCGAGGAAGAATCTGACTCCCAGAGCATGAAAAAAGGCCTGAAGCGCACGCGCTCCAGGCCTTTTGGCTATCCGATTCCGCGAGCTTACCGCTTGCTGCGTACCGCCGCAGCCGCCTCGGCTACGCCGTCTTCCGGCACCGGCGGGACTTCGGCTTTTGCTCCTGCGCCGATGCCCAGCTTCTGCCGCACCTGCGCATCCATCTTGGCGAAGACCTCCCTGTTGTCCTTCAGGAACGTGCGCACATTCTCGCGCCCCTGGCCGATTCGCTCCCCGGCGTAGCTGTACCAGGCGCCCGATTTCTCCACGATATTGTGCAGAACGGCCAGGTCCAGCACGTCGCCCTCGCGCGAGATGCCCTCGCCGTAGAGAATGTCAAACTCAGCCTCGCGGAACGGCGCGGCGACCTTGTTCTTCACGATCTTCACCTTGGTCCGCGAGCCAACCACGGCATCGCCTTCCTTCACCGCTGCGATGCGCCGGATATCAACGCGGACCGAGGAGTAAAACTTCAGCGCGCGCCCGCCGGTCGTCGTCTCCGGGTTGCCGAACATCACGCCAATCTTCTCGCGAATCTGGTTGATGAAGATCAGGCTGGTGCGTGATTTCGACACCGTGCCGGTCAGTTTGCGCAGCGCCTGGGACATCAGCCGCGCCTGCAGGCCGACGTGCGAGTCGCCCATCTCTCCGTCCAGCTCGGCCTTCGGCACCAGCGCGGCGACCGAATCGACGACCAGCACGTCGATGGCTCCGGAGCGCACCAGCGCTTCGGTAATCTCCAGCGCCTGCTCGCCGTAATCGGGCTGCGAGATCAGCAGATTGTCCGTGTCCACGCCCAGCTTTTTGGCATAGATCGGGTCCAGCGCGTGCTCGGCATCCACAAAGGCCGCCAGCCCGCCCTGCCGCTGCGCCTCGGCAATAATCTGCAACGTAATCGTCGTCTTGCCGGAGCTCTCCGGGCCGTAGATTTCGATCACACGCCCACGAGGCACGCCACCCACGCCCAGCGCCGCGTCAAAGCTGATCGATCCGGTCGAGATGACCGAGATTGGCACAATTGCTTCCCGCGCGCCCAGCCGCATCACCGAGCCTTTGCCAAACTGCTTCTCAATCTGCGATAACGCATTCTCTACTGCTCGTGCACGATCATCGGCTGCCGCCATTGGGGGGTCTCCTGTCCGGTTCTGCAACTTCCAAACTCACGCCCTTGCGGCGCATACGGCTCGGAAAATTGTTTGCGATTCATCGGAATTCTAGCAGCAAACCGGCAGCTAAAACTAGAATAAAAAGCGAAAATAAGGGATTTCCAACCATCCCACCCTCAAAAGCAAAGCCCCTCCATCCTTCGGAGGGGCTTTGCCTGCATTCCAGCAGGAGTGCAGCCGTCATTTATCGTCGGCTGTTCAGCTTGGAGAGCAACCGCAGCATCTCCATGTACAGCCAGACGAGGGTTACCATCAGGCCGAATGCTCCGTACCATTCCATGTACTTCGGTGCGCCCATGCGTACCCCGGTTTCGATCATGTCGAAGTCCAGCACCAGATTCATGGCGGCCACGCCAACGATAATCAGGCTGATGCCGATGCTGAGCGGGCCGGAGCCATTCAGCGCCGTCAGATGCATGCCAAAGAAGCCCATCACCATCTCGGCCAGGTAGAAGAGCATGATGGCGCCGGTTGCGGCCACGATCCCCAGCCGCATCTTGTTCGTCACCCGGATCAGTCCGGACCGATAGGCCAGCAGAAGCACCAGCAGCACGCCGAAGGTCAGGCTCACGGCCTCAATCGCGATCCCCGGCCAGCGCAGCTCAAACATCGCCGACATGCCGCCCAGCACCAGTCCCTCGCAGAGCGCGTAGGCAGGCGCCGTCACTCCGGCCCACTCCTTTTTGAAGATGGTCACCATCGCCATCACCAGGCCGCCGATCAGGCCCAGCATCATCCAGCCGCCCACGGAGGCAGGATTTCCCGACGCCAGAAACTGCTCCCAGGTCCAGTACGCGGTCACCATGGCGCAAACCAGCAGGATGCCGGTCTTGTTCACCGTCCCGTTCAGGGTCATGGTTTCGCCGAGCTGCATCGGATACCCGCCCGGATACCCTCCATCGCCACGAAACTGGCGTTCACTCAGTGCCGGGTTTGACGTCCTCATCAGTCCCATTGCCATCTCTCCATTGCGAATCAGCCACAACCGCACTGCATCCGCACTTTCTATTCTACTTGGACGCAGAGTCCTGCGTCCCGGATGCCCTTTATCGCCTCAACTCCCCCGAGGTTACCGAACCCACCTGCAGGGCTGCCAGCCGCTGCTGCATCGCCGCCTGGGATCCTCCCACACCCACGGCACGGCTGGCGTCGGAGATCACCCACGCTTCCAGACCCAGGGCGCGTGCGTCCAGTGCGGAAAATCCCACGCAATAGTCCAGTGCCAGGCCGGCCAGAAAGACCCGTCTCAGCCCGCGTTCGCGCAGATATCCGGCAAGTCCGGTCGGCGTGGTCCGATCGTTTTCCAGAAACGCCGAGTACGAGTCGATCTCCCGACGAAAGCCTTTGCGAACAATGAGTTCCGCCCGGTTCCAGTGCAGTTTCGGGTGAAACTCCGCTCCCGGTGTCCCTTGAACGCAGTGCACGGGCCAAAGCTGCTGCTCCCCGTAGGGCATCCGGACCACATCAAACGCCTGCCTTCCCGGATGCTGCACGGCAAACGAGCTGTGATCGGCCGGATGCCAGTCCTGCGTCAAGACCACGTGCCGGAAATGCTCCATCAACTGATTGATGGGCATCACCACCGCATCACCATCCGGCACGGCCAGCGCTCCGCTGAAACAGAAATCCCGCTGTACATCCACCACCAGCAGTACATCTCCCTCGCCGCCAGCCTGCATGGTCATGGTCATTCTCCTCCTGTGCGTGTTGCCGTTGTCAAAACTCTCTGCTTATTTTCTTCTTTTTCTTTCCTTGTTGGACAACTCGCCTGTCTTAGGACAACTCTCATGCCATAGACTGGCAGCGCCTGCGCTGGATTTCCGTATCTGCGTCGCGACCGCACTGCCCATGTTCTGGAGGAGTTCCATGTCCGTTGCCTCAATCCGGCTTCTTGCGCCTGCGCTGCTGCTGGCCACATCTTCCCTGCTGGCACAGTCGCCGGCCAAGTCCCCGGCTAAGCCTGCCGCCCAGATCGTTGCCACCGATCTGATCGTCACCGATGCCAACGGCCACCGCGTCACGGATCTGCAGGCCAGCGACTTTACCGTGCTCGACAATGGCACTCCGCGCAAGATTCTTGCCTTCCAGACACCCAATGTTGCCCGTCCGGCCACGGCCAAGCCCGCGCCGCCCGACGCCGTCGATATTGTTCTGGACAACGTGAATACCCCGGATATCCGCATTGCCTACATCCGCCAGTGCGCCGAGGACTATCTGCGCGCCAACGGCGGCAAGCTGAACACGCCGGTCTCCATCTATCACTTTGATGGCAAGGGGCTGGTGCTGGCCGCCGGACCCTCCACGGATGGCAACCAGCTCTACCAGCAGCTTCACGGAACACCAGGTGCTCAGCGACCCTATCTCAAGATTGAAGGGTTCTATAACTATACGGACCGCCTTCAGGCCTCCTTAAACGCCATCGGCGCGTTCCTGGCGCATGAGGCCACGCAGCCCGGCCACAAGCTGGTCCTGTGGATCGGCCGTGGCTGGCCGCTGATGATGAACACGCAGAGTTTGGCCGATCGCAAACAGGAGCAGACCTTCTTTACCACGCTGACGGCACTGGTTTCAGCCTCGCGCCATGCCCGGGTCACCCTCTATTCGCTGGAGTCGGCGCGCACGGCCGATGAGCGCACCGTCGAATGGGAAGACTACGCTATCTACCTCAAGCCTGTCACCGATCCGATGCATACCCCGGTCGGCAGCTTCTCCGTACAGGTGCTGTCGCAGGATACCGGCGGCGTGGCCTTTTCCTTCTCCGGCAAGACCAGCCTGGCCGAGACGATTGCCCGAGCTGCCGCGGATGCCAACAAATCCTACTTTCTGGCCTTCGCCTCGCCGCTTGATGGCAAGCCGGACCAGTACCACAGCCTGAAGATCACCGTCGATCGTCCGGGGCTTACGGTTCGCACCCGCACCGGGTTTTACAGCGGCCAGTAGGCCAGCGACTCCGGCAATATCGCTGGACAAGGGTTCCATTTCTGCAGATACGGACTTCCCGGGCCGGGCCGCGATCTTCGCGGCCCGGCCCTTTGCTTTCGGGAACGATGCCTCGTGGCTCGACCAAGGTCATTCTCCGTTGACCGGTCTGATTGTGTCGGGTTCCCGCAGGAGCGATTGCCAGGTAAGTGAAGTTATGGTCGGAGATTGCGAGAAAGTTAGCGATAAAAATGTCGAAATTCGTAACTCGAAAAATATTCGTTGACACGCAAAAAAAATCTGTACTAGGATTCTCGCGCTCTACTAAACCGAATTAGTTAGAGCACAAATCGGTGCCGCAATGACTCCCCCGCAACTCCTAAGGGATTCCCTGCGCAATTTTCAGGAGATTAGCATGTTACGACACTGGAAGAAATCCCTGCAGCTTTCCATCCTTCTGCGCGGCAGGCTTGGGCCTGTCCTTGCCGGCTTGGGTCTGGCCTTTGGACTGGCCAGCCCAGCTTTGTATGCGCAGACCGTTGCCACCTACAACTTCGATCACGGTTCCACCGATGGCTGGGTCTCGTTCAACGGAGCCTCCACGCCAACCCTCACCACGGCGGCAGCGTATACCGGCAATAGCAGTCTGGCCACCACTACCGGAGCAAATGGCGCTGGCGGTCCTTCGATCGTGGTCAGTGGTCTGCTGCAGGCTGGTGCTCAGTACACCATTACCGGTTATGTGCAGCTTGCGGCGGGCTCCCCGGCTTCCAGCGCCAACTTCACCATCCGGCGTTCGGATCCGGCCTGTGCCAGCTCGGGCGGCGCCTGTTATGACACCATCGGTGCCTACAAGACCGGCGTCAGCGCCGGAAACTGGGTGCAGATTGGTGGCTCCTACACGGTAAGCGCCACGGAGACAGGACTTACGTTGTATGCCCAGCTCGTGGGTGCTACAGCGGCGGAGACGATGTACCTGGACGATGTGGTGATCACGGAAACGGCTCCTCCGCCGGGCGGTACGCCTGTGGCAAGTTACAACTTCAGCGATGGACAACTCGACGGCTGGACGCCCTTTGGTTCAGCCACGCTGAGCAATCAGATGCCCACGCTGCCGGATCCGGCCGGCAACACCCACGCCCTGCTGACCAGCAACCGCACGGCCACCTACATGGGGCCCAGCCTGAATCTGCTGAATGTCTCCGGCGTGGTTGCCGGTGCCACCTATCAGGTTACGGCTTATGTACTGTTGGCTGCTCCGGATGCCACCAATCCTACGGTGACCATCTCCACCAAGACGATCAACTGCGCCAGTGCCTCTGGACTCTTCGGCACGACGGCGACCTCCGGACCGCTTTCGAACACGGTCTGGACCAAGGTGCAGGGTACGTTCAGCTTCAGTGATCAGCCCGGACCGCCGTCGAGTCTGGTGCTTTTTGTGCAGTCCAGCAGCGCGACGGACTCGTTTTACCTGAGCGGAGTCACCATCTCGCAGTTAACGGCAGCTCCGGTCAGCGTCAGCCAGCAGGACAACTCCGGCATCAGCAGCACCTTTGAGGATGGAGGTCCGGATGGATGGAGCTCGCGTACCGGCCAGTCCCTGGTGCAGAACAGCACGCTGGAGGCGCATAGCGGCACACACAGCCTGCTGACCACCGGGCGTGTGGCCAATTACGATGGACCGCAGATCAGCGTCAGCGACAAGATGTATGTAGGGTCGGTATACAACCTGAGTGTCTGGGTACGGATGGCGCAGGCCGACGGCTCCAGCCACGTGCTGAACATGAGTCTGCAAACCACGCTCAACGGCCAGACCAGCTATCCCAGCATCACCGCCTATCCGGGCGTGACCGTATTGGCCGACGGCAACTGGCACCAGATCAACGTGATGGGCTACACGATGTCGGCCGGATATGATCCCGGTTCGGCCTTTCTGTATCTCCAGACCGTGCCGGCGTCGGGCAACGATCTCAGCTCCTTCTACATTGACGATTTCCAGCTCACCTATGTTGCCCCGCCGACCATCCAGACGAATATTCCGTCGATCTACAAGACCTACGCGGATGACTTCACGATGGGCGCCGAGATTGACACCTTTGACCTGCAGGGTCCGCACGAGCAGTTGCTTACCATGCACTTCAAGAGCATCACCTCCGGCAATGACATGAAGTGGAGTTCGGT
>JAKBAG010000344.1 GCA_021809235.1 Acidobacteriota bacterium | reverse complement strand
GAGGCGAAGTCGACGCCGGAGTGGGCGGCGCGTCCGGTGACGTGGATGCGGAAGTTGCCGGTGCCTTTGCGCGCGGTTTTCAGGGCGAGTCCCTGGGCGGGTTCGAGGACGAGGACGGCGGAGGATTCGCGGGCGAGCGACTCGGTGAGCGCGCGGGAGACGGGACTGCCGATCTCCTCGTCGGAGACGAGAAGGAGGATGACCTGGTGGCCGCAGGAGCGGGTGAGCAGAGCGGCCTCCTGCAGCATGCGGAGCGCGGTGAAGGCCATGGCGACGCCGGTTTTCATGTCGAGGGAGCCGGGACCGCGGAAGCGCTCGGTGTCGATGCGGCATGGCATGGCGGACAGGGTTCCGAGGGGCCAGACGGTGTCGAGATGGCCGAGGAGGAGGGTGCGGGAGGTGGCACGCGGGTCGCCGAAACGGATCTCCAGCAGATGGCCGTGGGCGCGCTGGCGGTGAAGGCGGACGCGGCCGCCGAGCGAGCGGGCATGGGCGGCGACGAGCGAGCCGCAGCGGTCAACGGCAGCCTTGTCGTCGGAGGGGGATTCGGCGAGGACGAGGGTGCGGGCCAGAGCGAGCAGGTCGGGCTGGAGTCGACGGGCGCCGGCCAGCAGCGCGCGCATGGGGATGGGGCTGGTACCGGTCGTACTGGTACCCGTAGTGCTGGTACCCGTAGTGCTGGAGCCCGTAGTCCTGGAGCTGGTGGTGCTGGCGGTGCGGGATTTTGCTGTGCTGGATTTGGCGGAGCTGGGTTTGGCGGAGCTGGATGCTGTGCGGGTGGGCATGCAAACACTGTCGCACATGGAGGCGGGGTTTGGGTGGCGGGAAAACGATGGGGAGTCGGCGTTGCGGCCGGCTCCCCATTGTTTTTTGTTTTGACTCCGAACCGTCAAGCGGCGCGGAGGATGCTGTGTAACCAACGCGAATCAAGGGAAAGCCAGGCAAAACTGCAAGTCTGCTGGCTTGTCCACTATAGCAGGGAATGGCTGTGCAAAACCTTCAGCTTTCCTGCGGAACTTCTGCTGGAATGATGTGTCGTGGAGGTTCCACGACACACTTGTTGCACAACTCCTCGAAGAATGGTCGCAATGCGTCTTTCGCTGACTGACCCTTCGCATAAGTCCCTTGTACTTCAATGCTGTTGGTCAGGCAGGGGTGCTGCTGAATATAAGAAGCGAGTCTTTGTTGCCCCTGAGGTGTAGCCCAATCGAGATATCTACCGTCGATACCTTCAAGCCCTGCTATCCAAGTGTAGGGCGGCTCTATACCCAAAGATTGGAGATACGAGCTGTACTTTTCAAGCCCCTGGGCAAAAGAGGATACGATCTGATTTAACCAAAGTGTCCCGTTCCACGCATCCAAATTGCATGTATCGATGCTCCAAATCTCTCCGGTTGTAAATGCGATGACGATCGAATTTGATATTACTGGTCCGCTTGAATGTTCTTGCCCGCCGGAATACCATCCGATACCATCCTCTGCGTGGAAGCGACCGCTTGACCAATTATTCATTGGCGTCAAGACTATGCCTTGTTGTCCACTTTCATTGCGCTTCAACTCAGGCAGAGTCCATTTTTTATTCTGCGCTTGAGTAGGGAGCAGTCTGAGATACATGGCCGGACCATCCTCCAGGTGCAGTTTGCGCGGTTTTGCATCGAAACGCGATTCTGTCAGGCCTATTTCCGTCCTATGGTCACCTTCCGAGATGTGTGGTCGAAAGCGGGCTTTGCCCAGCATGGGGGCTTTGGCGGGAAACGCCTCTGGTTTTGTCACTGGAACGATCTCTCGATGATGATCGAGCACGGCTCGAAGCTTAGCTTTGAGAGTTTGAACGAGATTATTGAATTCCTTGTCTCGATCCTCTTTTGCGATTTCAGTTGAATACGTATATACAGTCGGAAATAGCTTGTGGGCAAGATCAAAGGGTAAATTCACTTTTCTTGGATCTCCGAATGCCGCATTCATCACGGAGATCACTCTCGTATCCCCCAGTGCTTTTAACGCGTACCCATACTCGATCATGACGTTCGGGTTGGGCACTCCTCCGCCGTTCGTTCGATTCGCAACGAATGTGAGGTCACCGACAAAGCAGAGGGCGTTGTCGATTTTTCTGAGTATCGTATCGACGATGGACGGCGAGCCAGGAACTCCTTTCGTATCCTTGTCCACCTTCAGTTGCGGGGCTTCCTGTCGATCCGCATCTTTAACCTCGAGGTCTGAGTTGATTTCTTTTACTGCGCGCTTGAGCGCTTCCTCGATGAAATTCCTTCCGATTTTTGAATCGGTGTCGCTTTGCCACGAAAAGAAGACGGTTTGGCTCATTGTTATGTCCTGACTTAAGAAGACTGACTTTCATGACACAGTCTAATCGCAGGATTCCTCCAGCCGACGCACCTTGTTTGAGGTGTTGCATAGGAAAGGGTGGAAATGTGGTGTGTCTGGCATCAGAGTTCGTTGAGGATGAGGGCGATGCGGCCGATGAGGAGGTCGTTGGGGGTGTCGGTGGGTTCGAGGATATCGGCGGGGGCTTCGGGTTGGTGGGGTCGGAGGAGGATGCGGTTGGAGAGGAAGTCGACGTAGCGGACGGCGAGGTGCTGGTGGTTGCGGACGGCGTAGAGGCGTGGCAGGGAGGTGTCGTGGGTGTGGTAGGGGGCGAAGG
>JAKBAG010000343.1 GCA_021809235.1 Acidobacteriota bacterium | reverse complement strand
ACGGAAACCCGCTATCAGCACGTTGTGGAAAGCAGCGTATCCTTCATCTTTATCACTACACTCGATGGCCGCCTGACATCGCTGAACTCGATCACTGCGTCCAGTCTGGGCTACTCGGTGGAGGAGTTGGTCGGCAAGCCGCTGACCGAGATTCTGACCGAGGAAGGCAGGGCAACATATGCCGAGTGTATGCGTGCCGTACCAGAGTCCGGAGAATTCCGCAGTATTATTCCCATGCGGCGCAAGGACGGAACCTCGCGACGGATCGAGTTTTCCAGCCGTCGCATGGACATTCCCGGTGTACCCTCCTTCATCCTGACTCACGGCATGGATGTGACAGACCAGCATGTCACCGAAGATGAGCTTCAGCTTGTTCGCCGTCAACAGCAGTTGATCCTTTCCGCGGTCGATGATGGCATTTATGGAATGGACCTCGAAGGGCGCTTCACCTTTGTGAATCCTGCTGCAGCCCGCATGCTCGGCTTCAAACCCGATCAACTTATCGGCAAGCTGACCCATGAGACGATTCATCATCATCATGGGGACGGATCGATTCACTCCGCCTCCAACTGCGACATTTTGAATGCCCTGCAGCGCGGCGAACCAGTTCGCATTCGCGATGATGTTTTCTGGCGTGCTGACAACACCAGCTTCCCGGTGGAGTATTCGGCAAATCCGATCGTGGATGACGGCAAGATCTCCGGCATGGTGGTCTCGTTCCAGGATGTTGCCGAGCAGCGTCGGCTGGATCGTATGAAGGATGAATTCATCTCTACGGTGAGCCATGAACTGCGCACACCGCTCACGTCGCTTCGCGCTTCGCTGGGGTTGATTGCCTCCGGATCGCTGGAGAAGCGGCCGGAGAAGCAGAAGCAGATGATCGAAGTTGCGCTTTCCAACTCCGAACGCCTGATTCGGCTGGTGAACGACATTCTGGACTTTGACGCAGGAGAGCGCGAGGGCATGAGCCTGGATCGAAAAGTGATTCCGGCCATTGACCTTCTGCGAAGAGCCTCGGACATCGCGCACAACGAAGCGAATCGCGCCGGCATCGCCTTCCGCTTTGATGCCCCCGGCTTCACGGTCTACGCCGACGAAGAGCGGATCCTGCAGGTGGTCTCAGAGCTCATCCATAACGCCATTCGATTCTCACCCCCGCATACCGTCATCCGTCTGTCGGCTGAGAGCTTCTCTTCCGATCAGGTGAAGATCACGATTGCCGATCAGGGGCGCGGCATCCCGGAGGACAAGCTTGAATTCATCTTTGAACGCTTTCGCCAGGGTGATGCCTCCGATACCCGCGCCTTGGGTGGCACCGGCATGGGACTTGCCCTCTGTCGCCAGATTATCCGTCAGCACGGCGGTCGCATCTGGGTGGACAGTGAAGTGGGCAAAGGCAGCAGCTTCCAGTTCACATTGCCAGCCGGCTCCACAGCACCACCGGCAGAGCCGACAGACAGCCGCAAATAGCCCCTCGGCTGATACTCTATACAAGGCAATCGAATCCGCACCTGTTGCGTCTATCCGTAAGCACCAACTTGCGGTTGCGTACTATTCTGAGGAGTCATCGGGTGAAGCATCTTTCTTTCGTTCTTGTTGTCTTTTCGCTGTTTTCGACCGCCGCGCTCGGCCAGTTCTCCTCGTCCTCGTCCAGCAAGCCGCATTCCGCCATTCCGGCCTTGCCGGAGGCTCCAGCGCGCGTCAACCACTTTGACGTTGCCGCCAATTTCGCCTTTTCTTCCGCGAACCAGGTGAAAAGCGCATCTTCGCTCATCGGTGGCGCTGTTGCGCTGGATGGCAAGATCAAGCCCTGGTTCGGCGGCACAGCCGATTTTGGCTACTACGGCATGGGACATGGCTTGGTTCAGCCCACCATGTATACGATGCTCGCCGGCCCGGCTTTCTTTCTCAACCAGGACCGCTATGAAGCGTTCTTCCACGTCATGTTTGGCCTTGCCCACACGGGCAATGTGGGAGCCACGCCGAATCTGGCCTATGCCTACGCAATCGGCGGCGGCATGCAGTATGACCTGAACAAGCGAGTAGCCGTACGCGCGTCTGGCGATGCCATCTTCTCCGCCTTCGCCATTGATCCCAATCACCTTGGCTACTCCCAGGACACCCGCGTGAACCCTCGCGCCACGATTGGCGTTGCCTATCATTTCTAAAGTGCTGATTCAACCATCCCTGCACGAAAACTAAAGCCAATGCCAGGATGGTTGAATCACTCCGAAGAGTTGCCGTGTCTCTCATTCGGCATATGTTCTGCTTGCTGGTGCCCCGGCATTGGAATCCACTACCGAGCCTATCTCTGCAGGATGAATCCGGACATGTCGGATTTCTTTGTCTTGCGCCCTGCTCGAATGGACTATCCCTGCCAGACAGGTGGGCCACAACTGCGGCCAGACGACGAACCAGAGCGTTGCAAACACGTAAAGGCCCACGCAACTGACGCTATATTCCATCAGGCTGATAGATAGCCATCTACCCGGCAAAGAAGCTGTGCCAGGTTAGGATGCTTGATCGGAGTGGAGCCACCAAGCCTGCGAAATGAGTCCGCTGAGCAGCATCTCTTCATGGGCAAAAGAAACCAATGACGCAATACTTCTCCTAGCCGGTCTAGACTCTTCCGCAGCGGTGTTGGGATACGGCTGGACCAGAG
>JAKBAG010000342.1 GCA_021809235.1 Acidobacteriota bacterium | reverse complement strand
TTCTGGTGGTGGGCGGCGGTGTGGCCGGGATTGCGGCAGCCTGCGCACTGGCGGATGCCGGTTTTTCCGTGACGCTGGTCGAGCGGCGCGGATACCTGGGTGGACGCGCCTCGTCGTATTTGCATCCCGGTGCCGGGGAGACAATCGACAATTGCCAGCATGTGCTGTTTGGCTGTTGCACGAACCTGGTAGACCTGTATCGACGGCTGGGCGTGGAGGAGCAGATATTCTGGGATGACCGGATGACGCTGATCGAGCCAGGCGGCAGACGCTCGGTGCTGCAGCCGACGGGGCTGCCGGCGCCAATGCACGGGCTGGCGGGGATTCTGCGGGCGCAATGCTTTTCTGCTGCAGACAAGGCTGCGCTGATCTGGGCGATGGGGCAGATGATGCTACGCCAACAGCGTCCGGGCCAGTCGCTGGCTGAGTGGCTGAAAGCGCAACGACAAACCGAGGGCGCGCGCAGGCGATTCTGGGAGCTGGTGATTGCCAGTGCACTGAATGCCGATCTCGATGCGATTGATGTCAGCTATGCGCAGAAGGTGATTCGCGAGCTGTTTCTGAATTCGGCGCAGGCAGGTGCCATGGGCATGAGCCGGGTTCCGCTAAGCGAACTGTATGCCGGGGTAGGGCATTATCTGGATGAGCGCGGCGGCCGTCTGATGCATGGGCGTAGCGTGCGCGGGGCGCAATGGAATGCGGCCCGGCGGCGATGGACGGTGGATTCCGAAGGGCAGCCAATGGAGACGCGCTACCTCGTGCTGGCGCTTTCCTTTGAAGCCATGGCCAAGCTGCTGCCGGCGATGCCACAAATGGCCGGGGTCGAGGGACTGCAGGATCGGTTGAGCCGACTGACGCACTGGCCCATCTGCAGTGTTCATTTGTGGTTCGATCGCAGGATTACCGAGCTGGACCACGCGGTGCTGCTGGATCGGGAAATTCACTGGATGTATCACAAATCACGCTGGCAGCCGATGCGGGACAGCGAGGGTAGCTATGTGGAACTGGTCATCAGCGCCTCGCGGAAGTTTGCCGAGCTGCCACGGGAGCAGGCGATTGCGCGTGCGCGGCAGCAACTGGCCGAGTTCTTTCCTGCTGTGAGTGCGGCGCGGGTGGTGAAGAGTGTACTGGTGAAGGAGGTGCGTGCCACCTTTGGCGTGCCGCCCGGCATTGACGCGATTCGGCCGGATACCACGTCGCCGTGGCCTCAGTGTACCCTGGCTGGGGACTGGGTACAGACCGGCTGGCCGGCGACGATGGAAGGTGGCGTGCGCAGCGGGTATCTGGCCGCGGAGGCTATTTGCCGCAGCCAGGGCGATACACGGAAGATTCTGGTGCCAGACCTTCCAGCGACCGGATGGATGAAGCTGCTGGCTTAGCGTCTGTGCCCAGCTCCGGGCGGACATCCAGGTCGAAACCGACGTTACTTTTCACGCTGAAGCAGGTCAATGCGCTGCCTGGCCTGCCACTCTTGATCTTTGAGCTTGCCACCGTCGAGCGTTAGAAACTGCTGATAGTAGAGAATGGCGGATTTTTTATCGTGGATGCGGTCAAAGGCCGTGGCCAGCAAAAAATCCACCGGGGCTGTTTCCGGCACCAGCTTATTGCGTTGCAACAGGGCCTGAATGGTGAGATCGGGCCGATGCAGTTCGGAAGCAGCAAAGCCCAGTCCGGTCCATGCGTCGGCATTTTTCGGGTCGGCTGTTGCGGCCTGCTCGAAGACGCCAAAGGCGGCCTGAGTCTGGCCAAGGCGGATCAGATTCTGGGCATGGCTGGTCAGCAGGTCGGCATCGTGGGGATGCAGCTTGAGCAGCGCCTGATCGAGGGCGTCGGCAGCGGCAAAGTCGCCGGCATCCGCCTTGACGCGGGCCAGCATGCGGGTAACCTCTTCATTGCTGGGGTTGCCGGTATGCAACTTTTCCAGGAGTGGAATGGCTTCTGCCTTGTCTTCGGCAACCAGTACGGCGGCAAGCTGTGCGGTCAGCGGCACGCTGTCCGGATGCTTGTCGAGAGCAGGACGCAGCAGGGCTTCCGCCTCGGGATACTTCTTCTGCGTGATAAGCAGATGAGCAAGTCCGCCAATGGCCTGCAATGAGTCTGGATTGGCGGCGAGCAGGCGCTTGTAGGTGGCTTCGGCTCCGTCTGCATCCCCGTTGGCCTCGGCCAGACTGGCGGCCATCAGGGTGTCCTGCTCGGTCTCTGGAGAGAGCTTCAGTGCCTGCAGCAGGTCGCTTGAGGCCTCGGCGTAGTCCGGATGTCCGTCGATGCCGGTGCGGTCAATCTGTGCCAGTGCGCGCCAGATTTGGGCCAGTGCGGCTTTGCCGGAGACGCCAGGATCAAGAGCGGTGGCGGCCAGCAGAACGGGGCGCGCTTCGGCCAGTTTGTTCATGCGCGCCAACAGCAGCCCCAGGGAGGCCTGCGCGGCAAAGTTCTTGGGCTGCAAGGCGATGCAGCGTCGATAGAGGGCGACGGCATCGTTATTACGATTTTGCTCGTCGGCTACGAAGGCGGCGTCGAAGAGGGCGCGGGCATCGTCGGGATGACCGGCAAGCCAGGCATCCAGCAGCGGCGCGGCAGTTTTCCAGTCGCTTTTGGCCAGCGCAGCCTCGGCCCGGGCAAACTCTGCATTGCGCGGGTCGGCGGCTTGAGCAGCGCTCTTCGGGGT
>JAKBAG010000341.1 GCA_021809235.1 Acidobacteriota bacterium | reverse complement strand
GGAACCGGCACGGGCAGCTCCACCTGCTGCACCACGTCAAAATCGCCGGTCGCATGGATCTGTATCGCCTTCATCATGCCTCGCTCCTGCAGTCTTCCCCACTGCGTAATCCATTGTATGCACCAGCGGCCCTAGTAGGTGTGGCTCAGAATATCGGGGGTGGGAAAGACGGCGCTGCTGCGGCGAATATTGCCCGCCGAGCCAATGCCGGAGAGTGTGAATCCCCACAGCAGTTCGGACTCGTCGCGCAGCGAGCCCAGGGCAAAGCGTCGATACCCCACATTCAGCCCGCAGCAGTTCCAGTTATAGATCGCCTGCACGCCGCTGTACTGCAGTTGGCTCTGGGTAAAGTCATAGCTGGCATTTACGCCCAGGCTGAAACCGGCATCCGAGGGCTTGCCATAGTAGAGAAACGGCGTGAACTCGTGGCTTTGCACCACGGAGGCGGATGCGCCCGACTCATCCACCGCATTCAGCAGGGCCTGTCCGGCGCCGAGGGTCATCCGGCCAAAGCTGTAGCCCGCGTACAGGTTATTGGCTCCAAAGCGCCCTGCCTTCGTGTCGTAATCCATATCCCACTCGATGCGCATATTCGGAATCGCCTCAAAGCGAATGCGGGACAGGATGGGGGCAATATTGCGCGGGCTGGTCAGGAAGGCGATCCCGGTCAGGTCCAGCGTTGAGTCAAAGACATTCCGCCGGTTGGGAATCAATGCCCCGCCAAACGTCGGGTTGAAGAAGAACTTCTGCGCAATCCACCAGCTTGCCCACTCCCGCTGGGGTGCCGGGCAGGGAGTCAGCGTGTTGGTACAGACGGCCGGATGCGTTTGCCGCAGATAGAAGCGCTGGGTCAGGGCAAAGCCTGCTTCATTCGTATCCACGGCAATATCGGTGGTGTCGAACAGCAGCGTATCCGGCTCGGAATGAATTCCAGCCACATAGCGATAGAAGAGTTGCGGCTCGATCACATGGCGCAGTTCGCGCCGGAAGTAGGGCAGCAGAAAATCCCGTTCCACCGCTGGAGGTCGCAGATCCAGCGCAAACTCGGCGTCGGTTCGCGTCAGGGGATCATGGCTCACGTAGGGAACTCCTCCAAAGTGCGTGCCTGCCAGGTCCGGCGTCTGGCTGCCGGAATACTGCGTCAGTCGCAGTGCAGCCGATGGCACCAGATTCCACTCGCCCAGATGCAACGGCCACAGCAGGTGCGGATACAGATCGAGTCGGCCCACATTGTGCGAGTGGAAGTTTGGCTCCGAGCGGCTGAAATCGCCCACCGAGCTGCCCATCCCCCAGGCAAGCTGCGTGCCTCCAATCGGCTGATCGATCGCATCCCAGCGAACGTTGGGCAGCGCCAGAGTCCGCACCTCGGGAACCGTCAGCACGGGAGCGCCGCTGGCATTGCCCGAGGCTCCATAGCTTTCAAATCGCTGCAATCCGGCCGTCAGCACACGGCCATGATGGTCCGCCGTCAGGGCCACATCGCTCAGCACCTCGGAACTGGTTGCCTGGGCCAGATTTTCGTCAAAGGCCAGCCGGAAGATATAGCTCGACAGGTACTCGGCATTGCCGGCCACGCGCATATGCTCGGTCAGGTCACGACGGCCCCAAGCCTGCACATCCGTTCCACCCTGGCGCACCCGCGTGGGAACGGTATTGCCCGGTAGCAGCTCTTCAATGCCATGATCGATCAGAGCCTGCCAGCGCAGATTAAAGGCATCCAGCTTGCGCCCCTTGTAACGAAAGTTCCCATCCGGAGCCCAGCCGCGATTGCTCCAGTACTCCAGCCCCACCGTGGCATCGGCACTGCGGTTGATCGCCCAGTAGTAGGCGTCGCCCAGCACAATCCCTTTCACGCTGGAGTCGGCAAAGATGGGCAGCAGCAGTCCCGAGCTGCGTCCGGAGACCTGCGTCGAATGCTTGAGCACAGGGATATAGAACAACGGCACATGAAAATACTGAAAAACCGTATTCCGCATCGACGCCGTATGGTCCTCAATGGCAATCGCACTGGAGAGAAACTGCCAGTCCGGTTTGGGCAGCCTGCAGGAGGTCATCGAACCATCAATGATCCGGAAGCTGTTCTCACCGGTCTGTAGCAGCATGCGCCCGGTGAACAGAAACGGATCCGGAGTCGTGTAGACCCGCGAAGCACCCAGTCGGCGCAGGCCAAAGCTGCCCATCACGTGAAAGAACCGCGCCGTGTGCTGGTTGGGATGAATCTCTCCATGGTCGGCGTCCAGGGAAACATCCTGCGGACCGCCATCCAGCTGCACATGGCCCTCCACCTCCAGGGTGTCCGTGTCCTGGTGATACAGCACACGGTCGGCTCGCAGCACATAGCCCTGCAAAGCAACCGTCACCCCGCCGCTCAGCGTCCACAATGCACCGTCGCGCTCCTGCTCGCCGGCCTGCCAGCGAATGGTGGTGCCCCGCTCGGCAGGCGGCAGGGGACGCGCCGTCGGCAGCATCTGCAGGCTGGGATCATCGGGCAATACCGTGGGCGAGGTGGGGACTGCCTTCGACGCAGAAACTGCGGACGTCAGTCTGGAGGCAGGAGAATCGGCGGCAGGTAACGCGTTGGTTACTAGCTGCGCGCGAATCTGCGCATGACACAGCGCAAACAGCGTGATACACCAAAAATAGTGAAGTCGCCTCACCGGATTCCTGCTCAGGAT
>JAKBAG010000340.1 GCA_021809235.1 Acidobacteriota bacterium | reverse complement strand
CGTGCTGAGCGCTGCCTCCAGTTGGTCCGGATCCCCAAAATCCACAAACTCCACACCCGGGATCAATTCCCCAAAGCCCTCCCGCCAGAATGGAGCATCCATCAGAGCCAGAGCGCCGCAGGTCAATCCGTGAAAGGCTCCCCGAGCGGCCAGCAGGCCCGAGCGACCCGTATGTGCCCGTGAAAACTTAATAGCCGTCTCCACACCCTCCGCCCCTGAGGTCGAAAAGTACACCTTGCTCAGATGGCCCTTCCTGGAGCGATCTGCCATCTGCAGCAGGCGGCCGGCCAGCTCCGCAGCCGGGCTGCTCACATGGCTCTGTAACATCAGCGGCCCTTTGGCATCCAACTCCCGATGCAGCGCCTCTACGATGGCCGGGTGGTTATGCCCGGTGTTGTACACGCAATATCCGCTCAGAAAATCCAGTATCCGCTGCCCATCGGCCGTCTCCAGAGTCTCCCCTTCGCAGCGCCGATACTCGGCATCCATGCCCAGTAGACGCAGCAGTCGCACCCACTGCGGATTCACGCTCTGCTCGTACTGATCCTGCAGCCCCACCTTGCGCTCACCCCCGACAACCGCCTCCATCCATCCACTCGCTTTCTGGCCCACGCTCGAACAGCAGCATCCGGCGTGCAGTTGCCTGCCTGCATACGCATCCGTTTCTGTCCCCGGGCCTATGCTCTTTGGACGTGGTTTTTGGACGAATTGGTGCGGATTCTGGCCGAGGTTTCGCTGGCAGTCGCAAAACTTCATCCAGACGTCATCTTTTACGAGCGTCCTCTTCGGTAGAACACGAAATCCATTGGCTGAATTGGGGGTTGGGCTGATCCTCGGGGACGCTAGTCCGACGCCAGGCTCAGGGCGTGGCGCACATCCGCACCTCGGATCCAGAAGATCACATCCGTGGCGATATTGGTCGCATGGTCAGCAATGCGCTCCAGATTGCGGGCGATCAGCAGGGCATGCAGCGCCTGCGGCGTGACCTCCGGGTGGCTCTGAATCAGAGCCAGAAGATCCGTCTGTGCCAGCCGGTTCATGCGATCGATTTCATCGTCCATCGCACGCACGGTTTCGGCTACCTGAGCATCCCCATCCAGCAGCGCCTGCAGCGCGGTGCGGATCATCCGGCTGGCATATTCGCCCATACCCTCAAAATCTACCGGCAGCTCTACTTCGGGCATGCGCATCACATCCTGGGCACGAATGGCAATGCTCATGGACTGGTCGCCAATGCGCTCCAGATCCGCATTCATCTTGATCACCGCCAGGATGAAGCGCAGGTCAATCGCCATGGGCTGCTCTTTGGCCAGCAGCTCATAGGCCATCTCGTCCAGCTCCCGCTGGGCCGAGTTGATTGCCGTTTCATTTTCACGGACGTAGGCGCACAATGCCTCATCGCGCTGCAGATACGCCTCCACGGCACTCTGCACGGCCTGCTGCGCCAATGCAGCCATGGCCAGGATCTTGTCCTTCAGCTCGGCAAGCTGTTGTTGAAAGTGAATCCGCGGCACGAGGGAAACTCCTATCTCATCATTCTGCCTGATTCTGTGTTATCAGAGTAAGAATTTCGCACGTTTCATCTTCAGCAAACGCACCAAGGCGGTCATTTACGGGAATTTTCCCGGGAGCAAACCCTCTCCAGCGTACCGGTGCTACATCCCTACCCGGCCATGTATGCTGCCATCATGTCGCACACATCATCCTCTGCCCCGCAGCATCTCTCTCTCGATCCCAGTCATCTGCAAACCCAGGAAACCTACAAACTGATGACCGGCCTGATCGTTCCCCGGCCCGTCGCTCTGGTTTCCACGGTGGATGCGGCAGGGGTCCGCAACCTGGCTCCGTACAGCTTTTTCGCCGGAGTTGGCTCCAATCCTCCGACGGTTCTCTTCTGCCCTTCCCTCACCGCACCGCCTTCGGCTCCCTCTGCGGACCATCCCGACGACCGCAAGGACACCCTGCGCAATGTCGAGCAGACCGGTGAGTTTGTGATCAACATCGTCTCCGAAGCCATTGCCCATCCAGCCAACCTGAGTGCCGCTTCGGTCCCTCCAGCCATCGATGAGTTCGCACTTGCCGGCCTGACGCCCATTCCCAGCGAAGTGGTTCGCGCTCCTCGGGTGGCCGAGTCTCCGGCTCAGCTGGAATGCAAGCTTCTGCAGATTATCTTTACCGGACAAGGCGTTGGTGCCGGAGTCGTCGTCCTCGGCCAGATCGTGCGCTTTCACGTCCGTCCCGACCTGATTGACAACTACCGGATCGACCCGCAGGGGCTGGATGCTGTCGGCCGCATGGCCGGCAATACCTGGGCCACAACGCGCGATCGCTTTGATCTCGTCCGGCCCAAATAATCCCAGGTGTTGCGCCCTGCACAAGGCGATCGCCGACAAGCCATCCGCGGATCGATGCCGGCGATCGCTCTATTCGGAGCCGATGCGAACCCCACGACTTTCCCGTCCCAGTGCCGTGACTGCCGCCAGCGCAACTCCGGCCAGCACCACCGTACCGGCCAGCACAGGACGATAGCTTCCCCATCTCTCAGCAAGATGCGTCTGGATGACCAGATTGCGCGAGGTGAGCAGGTTGCCCAGCTGGTAGGCAACCCCCGGCAGCACAGCGCGAACTGCAGCCGGCGACAGTTCCGTCAGGTACGCCGGAACCACACCCCAGGCTCCCTGCACCATGAATTGCATCA
>JAKBAG010000060.1 GCA_021809235.1 Acidobacteriota bacterium | reverse complement strand
TGACTTTGCTGCTTCGGAGGGCGATTCCGTGCGGAATCGCCGCATCCTGGGTCTTTAGGGCCTGTAATTTCTAAGCCTGTCCTTTGCCGATGTCCATGGACGCGGCCATCGGATTCCGTTCGTCGATGTATGCTTCGATCACCTCATCCAGCAGCCCCTTGGCGGCGAGGATAAACTCCACCGCATCGCGCCCAGCGCCGTGCCCGCCTTCATGCGGCGTCACATAGTGCGCGGCCGCCTTCACCTGCTGGCGCGCATTGGCAACGGCAATCGCCAGGCCGCACTCCCGCAGTACAGGCAGATCAATCACGTCGTCACCGACAAATGCAATCTCCTCCAGCGTGACCTGCTCCTTTGCCATGATCTCGCGCACAGCCTGCATCTTGAAGGACTGACCCATGTAGAGGAACTCCAGCTTCAGGTCGCGTGCCCGCAGCGCCACCGTCTCTGAGATGCGTTTGGTGATGAAGCCACACTTCATCCCGCCCAGTCGCGCTAGAGAAAATGCGGTTCCGTCATGGGCGTGGAAGCCTTTGGCCTCGACCATCGATGTCGATTGAATGCCGAACCCGGTTTCACCGTCCCGCTGCCCCAGATGCTGCTGGGTTGCAGCGCTTGAAGCTGCCGGCGCGGGAAAAATCCAGATTCCGCCATCTGTCATCACTCCATCTACATCGAACAATACGATTTTGATGCGTCGCGCACGCTGTTCTGCTGTCAGTTCGTTGGGCATTGTGCCTGTCTCGCTCATGCACTGATTGTATCGGCTCGCATTCTGACCATCGCCAACCAGGGTGCTTCTGCGCGACAATCAGGACAATGCCCGATCAGCCGGACAACTCGACGCGACCCGACAGCACAGGCTGGACGTCCGCTCCGCGTGAGGGCGAGTTCTACTTCGACGGCCCGTACATGGTCTTTACGGAGGCGTACCATCTGCGTCGCGGCTCCTGTTGCCAGTCCGGCTGCCGCCACTGTCCGTGGGGATTCCGACGCAAGCCCGAACCTTCACCCTGAATGGAAAGCGGATAGTTGCCACTCTGCGCAACTTCCATCCGGCATCGTATGCTGACTGCAGCAGACAGCAAGCGGAGTCCAGGCACACAAACCCCTTCAGGAGCCTAGTGCGTATCTCACTGTTCATGCCTTGCTACAACGACGCGCTCTTTCCCGAGACCGGCAAGGCAGTGGTGCGCGTGCTGGAGCGGCTGGGCCATGCGGTAGAGTTTCGCGAGGCACAGACCTGCTGCGGACAAATGCACTGGAACAGCGGCTACCTACGGGAAACGCTGCCAATCCTGCGCCACTTTCTCCGCGTTTTCGCTGATGCTGAAACCATCGTCGCGCCATCCTCATCCTGTGTTGCCATGATGCGCGACCATTACCGGAAGGCTGCGCAGTTGGATCGCGACCCGGCGCTGGAACGCGAGGTGGAAGCGCTGCTACCGCGCATCTTTGAGTTTTCTGAGTTTCTTGTCCGTCGCCTAGGCATCGAGGACGTCGGCGCGCGCTTCACACACAAAGTCGCATATCATCCGAGTTGCCACTCGGTGCGCAGCCTGCACCTGGACTCGATCCCGCTTCGCTTACTACATCGGGTCCGCGGTCTTGATCTTGTTCCGCTTGGCAACGCGCAGGAGTGTTGCGGCTTTGGCGGAACCTTCGCCATCAAAAATGCCGACGTCTCCTCAGCCATACTTAGCGACAAGGTACGCTTCGTGCTGAACAGCGGCGCTGAAGTACTCACAGCCGTCGATACGAGTTGTCTGATGCACATTTACGGCTCGCTCCATCGCCAGCGCACCTTCGTCCGCACTGCTCATCTGGCGGAGATCCTTGCCTGCTCCGATGATGACGCAGAGCATGATTCGGCCCTTGCCCCCGAGCAACACTCCGTATCCAACTTCGGGAGGACTGCACGATGAAGCCGGAGCCAACACACTGGAATCGCCAGGATTTCCCGGATGCTGCTCGGAAAGAGCTGGCAGAGAAGCCGTCTTCAGAAGCGCCCTTTGCGCACTCCCAGACCCGCCGTAATGTTCGCAACGCGACAGACATCATCCAGGCGAAGCGCAATGCCGTTGTTGCCGAACTGCCCGAGTGGCAAGATCTGCGCACAGCAGGTGCAGCCATCCGTGCACACACGCTGGAGCACCTGGATCACTATCTGCTTGAGTTCGAGGCCAACTGCACCCGCAACGGTGGGCATGTTCACTGGGCTGCTGACGCTGCGGAAGCACGCAAACTGGTGCTGGAGATCCTCGCACCACATGCCCCGCGCGAGATCCTCAAAATCAAGACGATGACCTCGGAGGAGATTGGCCTGAACGCCTTCCTTGAGGAGCATGGCATTCATCCGCTGGAGACAGATCTTGCCGAACTGATCGTCCAGATGGGTAAAGACCGGCCATCGCACTTCGTCGTACCCGCACTGCATAAAAGTCGCGGCCAGATCCGCGATCTTTTCGCGCGTGCAATGCAACAGCCGCATCTCTCCGATGCGCCGGAAGCACTGACCGCAGCTGCACGCGACTACCTGCGCCAGAAGTTTTTATCGACGCGTGTCGCCATCTCCGGAGCCAATTTTCTACTTGCCGATACCGGCGGCGTCTGCATTGTCGAGTCGGAAGGTAACGGCCGCATGTGCCTGACACTTCCGGATGTGCTGATCTCGATCGTGGGCATCGAAAAGGTTCTTCCCAGCTTTCAGGATCTCGATGTCTTTCTGCAAATCCTGCCGCGCTCGGCTACCGGCGAACGAATGAATCCCTACAATTCCATCTGGTCTGGTGCGCCAAACGACGACGGTCCACGCGAATTTCACGTCATCCTGCTCGACAACGGCCGCTCGCCCATTCTTGCCGAGGATGAATCCCGCCAGACCCTGCGCTGTATCCGCTGCGCAGCATGCCTGAATGCGTGCCCTGTCTATCATCAGACTGGTGGACATGCCTATGAATCCGTCTACGCAGGACCGATCGGAGCCATTCTGACACCGCAGCTCCACTCCATGGAGGCAGCGCAGTCTCTACCCTACGCATCCTCGCTTTGCGGAGCCTGCTATGAGGTCTGCCCGGTTGCCATCAACATCCCAGAGGTGCTCATTCATCTACGAGGCAAGATCGTTGAACAGGAGCAATCGACGATTGGTGGTCGGCTCAGCTTCTGGAATATCGCGATGAAGTCGGCCGCATTTCTGATGCAGGATGGAGACCGCCTCCAAGCCGCTGTTCATCTGGCACAGACTGCCCAGCGGCCACTTATCTCTCGTAATGGATTCATCGAATGGCTGCCCGGTATGCTGAACGGCTGGACAAAAACCCGCGATCTGCCTGCGCTGCCTGCGGAATCCTTCCGTGACTGGTGGCGGCGTACCCGCTCGACCAATCCATCGTTGCACCCGCACACCGAACAGCGCTCGGAGTCGTGCCATGAATGACGATTCGCGCGCCCGGATCCTCGCCCGAATTGCCGCTGCACTTGGCCGTGACAGCTCCCTAGCCGCGTCGACGGCAGCCGCCAATTATGCACGCATCGCCCGCGACTATCGCGCTGCAAACGGGAAGAGTGGCCGCTTTATCCTCGATCTTTTTGTGCGGCGCCTGCATGAGTACGACGCAGCCTGTACCCACGTTGCCTCGCATGCCGATCTGCCCGCAGCCATTGCGTCCACGCTTGCTTCCCGTAGTATGGCAAGGCTCGCTTTCGTCTCCGGGATTCCAGCTGATTGGCTGCCGCAGGGATGGGATTTTCGCGCTGCGGAATCGCTGTCCGTTCACGAGCTTGATCGCGTAGCCGGCATCCTGACCGGTTGTACAGTTGCCATCGCAGAGACCGGCTCCATCGTCCTGCAATCGGACCCACGCCAGGGACTGCGTCGCCACACACTCATCCCCGACATTCATCTTTGCGTGGTTCTGGAAAGTCAGATCGTGGCCAGCGTTCCGCAGGCTTTTCCGCACCTTGTACCGGATCTGCCTACCACCTTCATCTCCGGTCCATCGGCCACGGCAGACATTGAGATGACCCGCATTCGCGGTGTCCACGGGCCGCGCACACTTCACGTGCTCCTTGTGGCAGACTGAACATCGGCTTACAGCAAGCGTTCAACCGCTGCCAACGCACCGCGCAGCTCCGCCAGGCCCTTTAACCGGCCCACCGCAGGATAGCCCGGCACACAATCGCGCTCCCGATCCGTCAGAATCTTTAACCCGTGGTCAGCGCGGAATGGAATCTCCTGCAGATCACCCGCGGCACGCCGACGCCGCTCTTCGCGTACCAGCAGGCACAGCATCTCTACCAGATTCACATCACCCTCAAGATGCGGAGCCTCGTGGAAGCTCAAAGGATTCTCTTCGCGCCGCGTGGATCGCAGATGCACAAACCACACTCGCTCCGCAAACTGACTCAGGATCGCGGCAAGATCATTGTCCGCACGCACGCCCAGCGATCCTGAGCAGAAGGTGATCCCATTCGCCGACTCCGGGGTGGCATCCATGAGTATGCACAAATCTTCCGCCGTACTGCAAATCCGCGGCAATCCCAATAGCGAACGTGGCGGATCATCGGGATGAATGCAGAGCCTCACTCCGAGTTCCTCAGCGACCGGAGCCACGGTTCGCAGAAAATCGCTGACATTCGCCTGAAATCCTTCACGACCCAATTCGCGATAGACTGCGATCGACTCCCGCAGATACTCCAGCGAATAGATGTCCTTTGAGCCCGGCAAACCTGCCAGAACAATGCGCTCCAACTGTGCGCGCTCCCCTTGACTCATCGCCTGGAATCGCTCGGCAGCAGAACGCTGCAACTCTGCATCCCAATCCTCTTCTGCACCGCTGCGACACAGCACAAACAGATCAAAGGCTGCCATTGCGGTCGCATCCAGCCGCATCGTCACCGAGCCGTCGGCAAGCTCCCAGCCCAAATCCGTACGCAGCCAGTCCAACACCGGCATGGCGTTATAGCAAACCACCCGCAGACCGCTTTGTGCCAGATTCCGCAGCGTCGCAATATAGGCATCCACATGCTGCCGCCACGGGCCGTTGCGTCGTTTGATTGCCTCGCTGACATTCACGCTCTCCACCACGCTCCAGCGCAATCCGGCAGCTTCAATCCTGAGCCGTCGCTCTTCAATTTCCTCCACCGGCCACACCGTGCCGGGAGCAAAGTCGTGCAGTGCGCTCACGATTCCTCGCGCACCCGCCTGCCGAGCCTCCTGGAGAGTGACCGGATCGTGCGGTCCAAACCATCGCCACGTTGCTTCCATGTTTACCGCCCTCCGATCAGAGCGAAACGCCGCGCTTCCAGGGAATGAAGTCGTCCTGGCGCAACTCTTCCGCTTTGGTCAGTCTACGTCCACTGGCTACCTCCACCACTTCGTCCAGGAGCGCTTCGCCCACCTGTTCCACGGTAGCTTCGCCGCGCAGAATCGCGCTTGTGTCGAAGTCGATGATATCCGGCATATGTGCGGCCAGTCGTGCATTGGTAGCCAGCTTCATGACCGGTGCAATCGGGTTGCCCGTCGGCGTTCCCAGCCCGGTTGTGAACAAGACCAGATTTGCTCCCGCACCCACCTGCGCTGTCACCGCTTCCACGTCATTGCCCGGGGTGCAGAGCAGAGTCAGACCTGCTCGACGCACATACTCCGGATAATCCAGCACATCGGCCACAGGAGCCGTGCCGCCCTTGCGTGCCGCGCCTGCTGACTTCATGGCATCCGTGAGCAGTCCATCGCGAATATTGCCCGGGGATGGATTCATCTCGAAGCCAGAATGCACTGCCCGGGCCCGCGCCTCGTACGCGCGCATCAGTGCCGCAAATCGCTCGGCAGACTCAACCGTGGTACAGCGGTCGATCAACTCCTGCTCCACGCCGCACAGCTCCGGAAACTCCGACAGGATCGTCCTGCCGCCAAGCGCCACCACCAGATCCGAGAGATGGCCAATAGCAGGGTTGGCGGAAATACCACTGAACCCATCCGAGCCACCGCACTTCAACCCAACTGTCAACGCACTGAGCGGTGCGGGCTTGCGAGGCGCAGCATTCGCTGCTTCCAAGCCGGAAAAAGTGGCTGCAATCGCCTGCTCGAGCAGCGCCTGCTCCGTACCAGCCTCCTGCTGCGTGAAGATTAAAACCGATTTTTCTGTCTGCCCACGCTTTTCCAACTCTTCACGCAGCATCTTCGGCTGCGCATTCTGGCAGCCCAGGCTCAGAACTGTGGCTCCCGCAACATTGGGATGATGAATGTAGCCGGCCAGCAAACCACAGAGTGCCTGTGCATCTTCGCGCGTACCACCGCAGCCACCCTGGTGCGTGAGGAAACGAATGCCGTCCACTTGGGGAAAGATTTTCGGGTTTGCAGCTCGTACCGCAGCGTCAACACTACCGCGCCACTTTGCAGCCAGCGTGCGGACCAGTGCACGATGCGTATTCGGTGACGCATACCCCAGTTCCTCTTCCAGCGCCTCGCGCAACGCATCGACGTTCCGGTTTTCGCAGAAGACCAGCGGAATCACCAGCCAATAATTCCGAGTGCCCACCTGCCCGTCCGCACGGCGATATCCATCGAAGGTTGTCCCGCGCCAGCGCTCCACATCCGGAGGTAACCACGCATAGTGTCCGCTGCTGTCCACTGCATATCCGGCAGCGTCATGGGAGACATTCTGCGTTGTCAAGAGCCCCCCGGCCGGAATCGCCGTGCGCATCCGGCCCACCAGCACTCCGTACATCCACACTGCGGCACCGGCATCCATTGCCTCCAATGCGATCTTGTGCTTGGCTTCCACCGCCTGATTCAGGTGCAGCCGATGGCCGTCGACGGAAATTACTTCACCTGCAGACAGGGACTCAAGGGCCACCGCAACGTTGTCCCGCGCATCCAGGCGCAGAATCTTTTCTCCCGCTTGTTTTCTTTCCACGGATCGATCCATCGATGGCATTTCGTGGCTTGTAAATCCTTTCCGGAATCGTTTCCGAAAGCATCCTCATGCTACCAGAATCCTGCATGCACCCGCTGCAGCCGCAGCCGTTGGTATGATGTGCCTCAGTACGGAGAATCCCGCATGCGCGTTGGCTACCCAGCCTCCTTCACCCCCGAGTTGCTCGCTCTGCTTCCAACAGGGATCGAGCTGGTTCCGATTCCATCCCATCCGGAAGAACTCTACGAGATCGATCTCTGGATTCCACCTCCAGCTCCTGCCATCGGCCAGCGCATCTGGCCTCATCTACATGGCGTTCGCACCATCCTCAGCCTGATGGCCGGTACAGACTGGCTCATTGCTCTTGCCCCAACGGGTGTAACCATTTGCAATGCACAGGATGCCCACAATATTCCCACCGCGGAGTGGACCGTCACCGCAATTCTCTCCATGCTCAAGTACTTTCCCTGGTATCACCAGATGCAACAGTCCTGCGACTGGCGCAGCCGGTCACAGATTCCCGACGTTTACGCTCGCATTCACGCCAACCCCACGCCCACGTTTCCGCCCGTCCAGCAGGAGGAACTCCATGGCAAGCGTGTACTGCTTGTAGGCTATGGCTCTATCGGCAAGACCATTGAGAGCCTGATTCTGCCCTTCGGAGTGGAGCTCACGCGCGTTGCTCGCACAGCCCGTACCCAGCCTGTTCCCGTACACGCTGTCAGCGAGCTGGATGCATTGTTGCCACAGGCGGAGATCCTCATCCTGATCCTGCCGCTCACGCCCCAGACACATCACCTGATCGGTGCATCCCAACTCTCTCTGCTGCCGCAGGGTGCACTGCTGGTGAATGCCGCGCGCGGTCCGGTGGTCCACACGGATGCGCTGGTGGAAGCACTCCGCTCTGGTCGCATCCGCGCTGCGGTAGACGTGACCGATCCGGAACCATTGCCCCCCGAGCACGACCTTTGGAGGGCACCCAACGTGCTCATCACGCCGCATATTGCAGGCATCACGCCACGCTCTGCGCCACGAGCGGTTGGACTTGCCGCCCGGCAGATCGAACGGATCCTCCGCAACGAACCCCTACTGCATGTGGTGCATACAGGCCACTGATGGATCATGGTCATACATGACGTTGCTCGGCATTGGCAATATCCTGGGAACTTCTCCTGACGAAAGGAATATCCAATGAGGCAGAAGCTGTTTGGTCTCACGCTCTCTTGCGTGCTTTTCCTGTCGCCCCTTTCTGTTGGAGCGCAGTCAGGTCGAATTCGCCCAGGAGAGCAGTGGAGGGACAATCACGGCCACCTGATTCAGGCACATGGTGGGGGAATCACTTTCTGGAAAGGAATGTATTACTGGTTTGGCGAGGATCGCTCCCGGGACAATGATCCGTCGAAACGCTCTGTAGCCTGCTACTCGTCGCGCGATCTGATGCACTGGCGTTTCTGCGGGAAAGCACTTGCGCTCCCCGATCCGGAGCATCTCGGATCGGGCTGGGTTCTGGAACGACCCAAGGTCTTTGTCAATACCCGCACGAGAAAGTTTGTCCTCTATGCGCATCTGGATGATGCGCATTATTCATTTGCCCGTGTGATGGTTGCCGTCAGCGACCATATTCAGGGACCCTACCGGTATGTGAAAAGCTATCGCCCGCTGGGCGAGGAAAGCCGGGACATTGGCCAGTTTATCGACGAGGACGGCTCCGCCTATTTGATCTTTGAATCGCGTCCAACGCACGGATTTTTCATCGCGCGACTGACCGGGGATTTTATGAATGTGGAGAAGACCTGTTTCATTCCTGCTCCACTGGAAGGGGGTGCGATGGTCCGTGTTCGAGGAACCTACTATGTGGTTGGTTCACACATGACCGGCTGGGAACCGAACCCCAATGTCTATGCCACAGCGCCAGCCCTGACAGGCCCCTGGACGGAGTTCCACAACCTAGCACCTGCGGCTGCCAGGAACTACGGCTCGCAATCTACGATGCTGCTGAAGGTGGTCGGCACGAAAGCAACCACAGTCATTTTCATGGCAGATCAGTGGCGCCCAAATGCACTGTGGGATTCGCGATATTTCTGGATGCCGCTGAGAATTGGAGATGGCGGTATGCACCTGCCACCTCCCCGGCCGTGGTCCATCGATGTCACAACCGGGGAAGCAACACTTTCAGCCGCTGACAGGTGATCTGTCTTCAAGCGCGACTACAGATGTTCTACTTCGTCGCGCTCCCATCTTCGGTTTTGTGGATGAAGGCCGCCACGTCGTTGTGGAACTGCTCTAGCACGGCATCATTCACGTAGATCATGTGACCGGTCGGATAGTAGTGATACTCGATGTTCTTCTGTAAATTGAGGGGGATTGGCAGATGCAGCATCTCGAATTTTCCCTCGAAGAAGGGCGTAGCCAGGTCATAATACCCTCCGGCTACGAGCACATGCATGCCAGGATTGGCCTTCATGGTGTGCGCCAGACTGGGCATCACGTTCTGCCCGCCCTCACCGTTGCGATATTGCCAGCGGAAGTCCGGATCACGATACGCGTTTGGCTTGTAGGTCTGGTTTTCGCCGTACTTCAACGTGCCGCGCAGATAGCTATTGATGGCCGCCGTATACGCGGACGAGACGGCATTGCTCTGCGGATCATACTGAGCCTGCTCACTGAGCGGATCATAGTCCGGCCCGGTATAGCGCGTATCCAACCGCCCGGTCGTCGTATCGGTGGCATCCAGCAGCATCTTGGAAAACGCACCACCCTCCACGCGCAGGTTGCTCTTCAGCAGATAATCCACGGGAAGGCCCGTGTAGTTATGTAACTGAGTGGCCACCTTCAGCCGCTCGGCCTCTGGCAGTGCCGCCCCCTGCAGCAGGGCGTGCATATAGTCGCCCAATGCCCACTGCTCCACTTCAGGCAGCAGTACATCCAGAGATGCAGGCGGGTTCGGCAGCTTGTGATGGTAGAGCGCCGTGGCTGCGTAGGTGGGCAAAGCCAGCGCATAGGCCTGATCGACACCCGGATTCAGTCGTGGCTCATCCACGCTGTTATCGAATCCCAGAATCGTCGAAAGCAGGATCACCCCATTCAGATCGATTCCATGCAGGTCCGCGCTGAGCACTGCGCTACGCGGCGTTCCGTAGCTTTCGCCCATGAGATACTTCGGCGAATTCCAGCGGTCATATTTGGTGAGAAACCTTCGGATGAATCGAGCGAAGGCCTGTGCATCGGGATCAATTCCATAAAATGCTTTCGCTGCATTCTTTCCAAAGATTCGGCTGAATCCTGTCCCCGGCGCATCGATGAACACCAGGTCGCTGGCGTCCAGCAGGCTTGCACCGTTGTTGCGAATCGCATAGGGAGCGCCTTCCGGATGCCTGGTATCCGCCACTTGAACCCGCTCAGGTCCAAAGCAGCCCATGTGCAGCCACATCGTTGAGCTGCCAGGACCGCCATTGTATAGAAACGTGACAGGACGCTTCTCCGCGCTGGCACCTTTTTTGAAGTACGCTACATAGAAGATGCGCGCTGTCGGCGCTGCATCGGCAATATCCTTCGGTGCCGACGCCAAATACTCCGGGAGCAGCTTTCCATCCAGCCCAAGCTGAGCGTCGCCAGCTTCGGTTCCACCAACAGTAATGGTTCCAGCCACGGCGGTGTAGGCGATGATCTGCCCATTCACCGTAACCGTTCCTTCCGTCGTTGCGTCCGCAATTACAGACGCGGCAGCAGTCTTCTCCGTCGCTGCTGGAGCAGGCTGCGCCCAAGCTGTACCCAGCATCAGGCTCGCCATGCCCAGCGCGAACACACCTTGCATCTTCATTCGATTTCTCATGCCTGACCAACTCCTGACTGCTGTTGCAGCCACACATCGAGTCTAGCGCAGGCTTGCGCCTGCGTTCGATGTCCACTCCGCACCCGCAAAAAACCTAGAAGCGATAGACCGCAGACAGCCGCACAGTGGTGGGAGCGCCCAGGTGAACGAAGGTATCTCCGTAATTGGCTCCAGTATCCTTCCAGTAGCGTTTATCGAGAATGTTATCCGCATAGATACGGAAGATCATCCGGCCATTGTCGCCGCCTGGCATATAACGTGCTCCCAGATTAAACAGACTGTAGCCGCCCACACTCACCTGGTCATCCCGCGTGGCATATTTCCTCGTGGTCAGGCTCCAGCCTGGCATCAGATGCAGACCCTTCCAATGCAGCGCCCATTTTTGCGGCACGGCAATATCGGCAAAGATATCCGTACGCAGCCTTGGCTGGTTGATCACCTGTTTTCCATTGAAGCTGGGCGTGAGCGAACCGTTTGAAACTGCCCGGATCCCAGCGGCAGTCGCAGAGAGTCGAAGCCAGTTGTTGACCACGCCCTGTGCGCCAGCCTCTACGCCATCATGCGTCTCGTGTCCGGCAGAAAGAAAACTCTGGTCGCCCGCGGTGTCAATCACCTGAGGGTAGAAGAACGGCGCGCGCATATGGAAGATATCGGCTGTGATCAGCATTCTGTTCCTCCACTGATACTTCACGCCGCCTTCGGCCTGCCGCGTGAAAAACGGAGGCAGATAATATCCGCCAGCCCAGAACGGGCCCTGTGGGCCAAGCGAAAGCATTACGCTGTAGTTCCCATAGAGCGTCAGATCCGCCCGTGGATTCCATGTGACTGCATACTGCGGCAACCACAGCAGCTTGTTGGTCACCAGTTCGCCGGTTGCCGTTCCGGCGGAGTTGGGCTGGCCGTAGTTGTGATCCCGCAGTGACGTGAACCGACCACCGGCAATGAGCTGAATATGCCCGGGAAGCTCCATGCGATCCTGCAGCAACAGCGAGCTCTGGTGATCATCCTCCCACAGCACAACTGGACCTGCACTCAGATCAGCCGTAGAGTCTGGATAGACGATATTGTTCCGGAAGATATTTTCACTTCCAATGTAGGCATAGACAGCTCCGTTCTGGACGGTGGACGGAGCACCGGCGGACGGCGGTCCTGGCAGATTCACACTACGCAGGAATAGCTCGCCGCCTGCAGCCAGATGATGCCGCACCTTGCCCGTGCTCAGCTCGCCAAGCGCTACCGCTTCCGCTACAGCATCCCGCCGCCTCTCGCCCGGATCGCGATAGTCGTAAATGTCATAGGTTCCATCCGGTGCGAAGAAATACGGCGGCGGCCCACCTGGCCCCTGATTGCAGACCGCCTCGTAGTAGCATCCATAGGGATAAATCACGTTATCGTCAATCAGGGACTGGCTGAAGCTGGCTGCTGCAAAGCCACGCCAGTTTCTGCGCCATCCCTGGCGACCGTATTCGCTTTCCATGCGTACATTGGTATTTAAGGTGTCAAACGTATTGGGCTTGGACCATGGCTGCTGGCCAAGCATCGTTGAGGGATACACGTGATAGGGAACCACTGCGCCGCCCAGTAACTGATATCCCGCCACCGAGTGTTGCACCAGGTGCTGATATTCGAAGTCGCCCGAGAGCGTTGTCCGATCCGTCAGCTTCCAGTCTCCGTCAAAAGTTGCTCCGCCCAACACGCCGTTGGCATCGTTGACGTAGCTGTGAATCCCCTCTCCAAGGAAGTGAAACAGGGTTCCAAACTGCCTGCGTCGTCCCAGCAGCCAGCCCAGTTCCAAATCTCCCATCTCGCTGCCTCTCTGATCGGTGTCCATCTCCAACTGCCGCACCGCATGCGGACGCTCGGTGACGTAGTTGATCAGACCGCCAGCCGTGGTCACGCCGCTCTCAACACCAGCAATTCCCTTGAGAAATTCAACCCGCTCCTTGTTGGCCAGAGGCACATCCTGCTCGCCGGCAACCGTTAGTCCGTTGATCTCCAGTCCGGTGGCCAGATCGATAGGAAATCCACGAATCGCAAAGTCGCCATAGTAACCAACTGGCGCATAGTCCTCACCTATCGAGGCATCGTTCTTCACCACGTCGGACAGTACGCGGTTGAACTGGTCCTGCATCAGCTCTCGCGTAACCACCGTGGCCGAGACTGGGGTTGTCAGCAGAGGACTACCGTCCAGTGTCCCTACCTGCACGCGCTCCGGCAGATAGGTATCTCCTGCCTGCGCCTGCACCACAACTGTGGTTGTCACCGGTGCAATGCCGGCAGCCTTGTGCGCCTGTTCCTGCTTTTGATTTGCATGTGGCGCGGCTGGCACATTGCCAGCCTGCGCGGAGGCCATTGGTACGCTAACCAGTTCGACGCCACAGATCGCAGCCAAGAGGATTCCTGCCGCACAGATGTTTGTCGCAGCCTGCCGGATTGCACTGCTGCTCGTAAGCCGCCCAGTGGCTGGCTCCCTGGTGTCCCAGATTGTTGTTTGCTTCCCATGATTGCCCATCATCGCTTCCTCATCGAGAAAAATTGAGGAAACAAGAGGCGCCTTGCACTACGGGTCGTGCCCCGGAACGAGCCTGTGATTGTTCGTTCTTCCGGAAACTTCCCACGCCGGTATTATCCGGTTCGGGTGCGAAGGGTCTTTTCTCAGCCCCGCTTTCGCGGAGCACCCCTGTTTCTCCTGAAGTGAGTCTACTGCGGATTTGCAAAACATTGTCCTGCGATGCAGGACAGCATGGATG
>JAKBAG010000339.1 GCA_021809235.1 Acidobacteriota bacterium | reverse complement strand
ACGGCGGCGATTTATGACGGATTCCGGCGGGATTTTCCGGGTAGACGCGCTCTGAGCCTGTCGCGCGATGCGTACCTGGGCATTCAGCGCAATGGCGTAATTGTGTGGTCGTCGGATATTGCGCCGACGTGGGATACGTTGCGGCGGCAGATTCCGACCGGGCTGGACTTTACGGCGTCGGGAATCGCCAACTGGAGCAACGATACGGGCGGATGGCAGTATCTGCCGGCAGAGCACCATCCGGCTCACAAGCCGCTGCTGGACCCCTCCGACGCGCGGGACAACGTGGGCGGCTATGACGATTATCCGGAGCTGTATACGCGGTGGTTCGAGTATGCAGCCTTCCTGCCGATCTTCCGCAGCCACGGCAGCCGTAAGGAGAATGAGGTCTGGTCGTATGGTCGGCAGGCGGAGCCGATCCTGGAGAAATACCTGAAGCTTCGCTACGAATTTCTGCCGTATCTCTATGCGCTGGAATACCATACGGAGCAGACGGGAGCGCCGATCATGCGTGCGTTGTTTATGGATTTCCCGGCAGATGAACAGGCGGCGGAAGTGCAGGATGAGTACATGCTAGGTCCGGCGCTGCTGGTGGCCCCGGTGGTGGAGCAGGGAGCGATCACCCGGCGGGTGTATCTGCCGGCGGGTACGGACTGGTACTACTACTGGACCAACCAGCGGGTGCATGGCGGGCAGGCGATCACGGTCAGCGCGCCGATTGATACGCTGCCGCTGTTTGTGCGTGCCGGGTCGATTTTGCCGGAGGGCAGCCCGATTGCCAGCACGGCTCAGCCGCAGACGATAGCCAGGATTCGCGTCTATCCGGGGGCGGATGCCGACTTTACGCTGTTTGATGATGATGGGGATTCCTATGGTTACGAGCAGGGTAAGGATCGCGTGAGCCAGTTGCATTGGGATGACCACAGCCGAACGCTGACGCATACGGGAGCCAGCTTCTGGACGGGGCCGGACAGCGGGGTGGTGGATGTGGTGCAGGCAGTAGAGCCACTGGGCCATGCGCCGCAGCCAACCATGCAGCAGCAGCCCGGCAACTGGCGCACGCCGCCGCAGACGGAGTCCGAGCCGGGCAGTTCGGTAATGCCGTCCACGCCGCCCTCGAATGGTCCGGGAGGAGCGGGTGCCGGACATGCTCGATAGCGGCGCGATGGAAGCGGGAAATATGCTGGTCACTTCGGGATGTTTTTGCGTCTAATCGGAGGAGGCCGCAGCTGGCAAGAGTGGCAGCGGCTACCCATGCCAGAAACAGGAACGTCTGAATGAGGACTTTGCCGACTTCCATGCCCAGCCAGTCTTGCTTCCCCCTGCATCCCAGCCAGCGAATGATCCCGCCCAGCGGTCTGCATACTCTGTTGCCCGGTGGCCAGCGCTCCGGGAGCTCTTCCCAAGGGCAACGTCAGAATGGCTGGAGCGCGTTCCGGCTGGGGATGTGGCTGGCTGTGTGGGTGGCTTTGTCGCTATCGGGCGCAGCGGCGGCGCATGCACAGGCTTCCGGAGCAGCAGCCGGACAGTCGGCTGGGGCGGCCGGTCATGCGAAGTCGCCCTTTGTGGTGCAGATTCCGGTAACGCTGCGCGATAAGAAAGGGCGGCTGCTGACCAGTTATCCGGCGGCAGACCTGACGCTGGCCGACAATGGGCATCCGCAGACGATTACAAGCTTTGCGCATCCGGCCAATGAGCCGCTGCGGATCGGGCTGCTGATCGACACCACAAGCGGGCAGCAGGCGGCGCTGGACAGCGAACGGGCCGCCTGTGGGCATTTTGTGGATCAGATGCTGACGCGACCGGATACGAAGATCTTCCTGCTGCACTTTGACCACGAGGTGGAACTGCTGCAGGACTTTACGACCTCTGCGCAGAAGCTGCATACAGAACTGAACGAGATGACGACGACCGGGGCGGCACCGGCGCAGCAGGCGGCAGGTGGACAGGTGGGTACGGTGGGCAGGACGACGCCGGTGCGCAATGGAGCGGAGGTCTATGACGCGGTCTATCTGGCGGCTAAGGAACTGATGGCGCCGGAGCATGGGCGCAAGGTGATGGTGATCTTTACGAATGGCTATGACCGCGACAGCAAGGAAGGGCTGAATGAAGCGATTGATGCGGCGCAGCGGGCGCAGGTGAGCGTGTTTACGGTGTATGTGAAGAGCCAGGGAGTGGAGAAACGGCAGCAGTCGGGGGCGCGGCCAGGCTTGGGTGGACCAGGAATGGGAGGACCGGGTCGTTTTCCGGGCGGTGGGTATCCGGGCAGCGGGTACCCAGGCGGCGGCTACCCAGGCGGCGGTTATCCGGGAGCCGGTTCGCCCGGCAGCTCGCGGCAGGGATCGCAGGCCGGATATGGCGACGGCAAGTATGGCGACGGCAAGAAGACGCTGGAGCAGATTGCGCTGCGCTCCGGCGGGCGCTACTTTGAGGATATTCGCGGCGCAGAGTACGGCGATGTGCTGCGGCAGATCAGCGACGAGCTACAGGCGCAGTTTGCGCTGCGCTTTGCACCGAATGATCTGCAGGATGACTCGTTCAGCGATGGCTTCCATAAGATCTCCCTGCGAGCCCGTGACAAGTCGATGTTTGTGATTACGACGGAGGGGTATTTCGAGCCGGGGAAGGACGCAGGAGCGCACGCTGCGGGAAAATGAAGGTGGCGGCACTTTGCCCGCAGAGGAGCCGATGAGGGCCGAGAGAGAGCCAGCCCAGAGGGAGC
>JAKBAG010000059.1 GCA_021809235.1 Acidobacteriota bacterium | reverse complement strand
CCACCGATCTTTCCATCGAAGGCCGACATTTTCGCCTGGACTGGCACTCGCCGGAGTCCATCGGCCATCGCACCCTGGCCCGCGGACTCAGCGATCTGGCAGCGATGGGAGCCTCACCGGCGGCGGCCTTTCTTTCCCTGGCCCTGCCGCCGCAGCTGGTGCGGCAACGCAAGGCAGCCAAAAGCTGGCTGGAGCGCTTCCTGGACGGCTTCTGCGGGCTCGCAGGACGGTATCAGGTGCCGCTGGCCGGCGGCGATCTGGCACAGGCTCCGGTCGCCATGGCAGACATTGTCCTCACCGGCGTGGTGCCTCGGGGACGCGCGCTGCGGCGTAGCGGTGCCCGGCCCGGAGACCTGCTTTGCGTTACCGGCACACTGGGCGGCGCGGCAGCAGAGTTGGCAGCACTGGCTGCGCATCCACGACGATTCCGGCGGAGACCGGTTGCCACCGCAGACGGTGCAGACCATCCGCATCTGTTTCCACAGCCGCGCCTGGCGCAGGGGCTGCTGCTGCGCAATCTGGCCACAGCTGCGCTGGATGTCTCCGACGGACTGTCCACCGAACTGGCACATCTCAGTGCCGCCTCCGGCGTGCGGCTGGAAGTGGAAGCGGCAGCCATTCCAACGGCAAGTGGCGCCACCCTGGCACAGGCGCTGCATGGCGGCGAGGATTACGAACTGCTGTGCACCGTGCCGGCCAACGTGCCGCTTCCCCGCACGCTGCGCGGCATTCCCCTCACGGTGATTGGCCGCGTGGGCGCCTCCGAGCGAAGCCGATGGGCGAATCTTCGCAGCGGGGCAGAGTCCAGACCCAGCAGGCCCGATGTGGTGCTGCTGGAGCAGGGATTCACACCAAAGGGGCAGCCCCGCACCCGACGCAGCAGGCTGCTGCCGCAGGGCTGGGAACACTTTCGCTGAGCCCGTCCTGCCATGGGTCAACGGCTGGGTCTCCGGATGCATCCCCGGTTGTGGCCCGAATCGCGTATGCTCAATGTGCGGCGCTGCTATTCCACCCGCTCGAGGATTCCATGGCTGAGCAATCGGAGATTGACGAGCTTTTTCGCCAGACGCTGCACGGCGACTACGAGGACGAGGAAGAAGAAGGTGGTCCTTGGGAGGCCATCAGCAAGCTGCAGGCCATCGGCAGTCGCGAGGTGCTGGAAAAAGCCATCGTCTGGGCGCGGGACCGTCGCCCGGCGCGTCGCCAGCGCGGCATCGATATTCTGGCCCAGCTTGGACGAACCGAAGCGCATCCGCAGACCGCCTTTGCCGACGAGATTTATCCCGTAGTGACTGCGATTCTGGCCGACGAACAGGACCTGGAAGTGATCGACTCCTGCCTGGTTGCGCTGGGACATCTGGCCAATCCCGCCGCCATTCCGCTCATCCTGCACTATCGGCGGCACACCGACCCCGATGTGCGCTTTGCCGCAGCCTTCGGCTTGAGCAGCTTTGCCAACCATCCGGATGCGATTGCTCCGCTCATTGAGCTGACGCGCGATGCCGACCCGGACATCCGCGACTGGGCCACCTTCGGCCTGGGCGTGCAGGGTAGTGCCGACTCGCCGGAGATTCGCAAGGCACTGCTGGATCGGCTGGACGACGGCAATCCGGACACGCGGGAAGAGGCCGTGGCCGGTCTGGGCAAGCGCCACGAGCTGCGCGTGCTGCCGGACCTGATCGAGCTGCTGCAGCAGGACGAGGTCTCCTACGGCGTGGTGGAAGCCGCCTGCCACCTGCTGGATCTGGAGCAGGTACGCGAGGACTGGACCGCTGAGGAGTACATCCAGGCGCTCACCCAGCGCTACTCGGCGGAGCTGGATCGCTACAACTGAAGATTTTCTGGAACGAATCCTCCCATCTTCGCGTACCATGATCAGCACTCGGGTACTTGTCTCTGTGCTGGCGCTCTGCTTGCGGAGTTCCGGCAAGTGTCTTCCACCCCATCCCATTCCCGCGGCCTGCGCCCGGCATTCAGCGTGTGGGCCGTTCAGGAGAATCCTCTGTGGCCGAATCCCAGGATCCGCTTGAGCTGCGCATTCAGAACCTGACCAAAACCTACAAAAACGGCGTCAAGGCGCTGGATGGCGTCTCGCTCGTCATCCCACGCGGCCTCTACGGCCTGCTCGGGCCAAACGGCGCGGGCAAATCCACGCTGATGCGTACCATTGCCACGCTGCAGGAGCCGGACTCCGGCACCATCCGCTTCGGCGGCATCGACGTGCTTGCGCAGAAGGAAGAGGTGCGCAAGCTGCTCGGCTATCTACCGCAGGACTTCGGCGTCTATCCCCGCGTCAGTGCCGAAGAGATGCTGGATCATCTGGCTCTGCTCAAAGGCATCACCCACGGCAAGGAGCGGCGCGAGGTGGTTCACGCCATGCTGCATCGCGTCAACCTGTGGGAGCACCGCCGCAAGGCACTGACCGGCTTCTCCGGCGGCATGCGTCAGCGCTTCGGCATCGCGCAGGCGCTGCTGGCTGAGCCGCGCCTGCTGATTGTGGATGAACCCACCGCCGGGCTGGACCCCGGCGAGCGCAATCGCTTCTACAATCTGCTGGCCGAGATCGGGGAAAACGTCGTCGTCATCCTCTCCACCCATATCGTGCAGGACGTGATGGAGCTGTGCCGCAACATGGCCATCATCCATCAGGGGCGCGTGCTCTTTGCCGGCTCGCCCGATGCTGCCGTGGAAGGCCTGGCTGGACGCGTGTGGACACGCGGCGTGGCCCGCGAACAGGTGGAGGACTACAAGGCGCGAATGCCGGTCATCTCCCACAAGCTGGTCGGCGGACAACCCCAGATTCACGTGCTGGCCGATGCGGCTCCCGAGCCGGAATTCACTGCCATCCGGCCCGATCTAGAGGATGTCTTCTTCGCCCACATCGCCGGTCTCGGCGCACGGTAAACCGAGGAGTTCCCATGCTGCAGTTCTTCGTCTTCGAGGTTCGCTACTGGCTGCGCTCGACCATGCTGTGGATCTTCACCGGGATCGTCGCGCTGCTCATCCTGCTGGCACTCAGCACCGATCAGGTCACCGTCGGCCAGGCCATCGGCAACACCTTCCGCAATGCGCCTTTCGTCATCCAGCAGTACTACTCCATTCTGTGGTTCATCACGCTGCTGATGACGGTGGCCTTCGTGAACTCGGCGGCGTCGCGCGAGTTTGCCGCCAACATGCACCAGATTCTCTTCACCAAGCCGATCCGCAGGATGGACTTCCTGCTGGGCCGCTTCTTCGGCGCAGTTTTCGTCTCCACCATTCCCATGATCGGCGTCAGCGTGGGTGCGCTTCTGGCTCCACTCATGCCCTGGGCCGACCATGACCGCTTTGGTCCCGTCGTCTGGGCTGCGCACGGCGTCAGCATCCTGCTGTTTGCGATACCCAATACGCTGTTCATCGCGGCGATTCTCTTCACCATCGCGGTCCTCACGCGCTCCACGATTCTTTCCTTCATCGGCGGCATCCTGCTCATCGTCGCCGACGCCATCGCCAGCACATTCACCTCGGATATGCAGAACGAGAAGCTGGCTGCCATGCTGGACCCCTTTGGCAATGACGCCTTCAACTACGCCACCAAGTACTGGACGGTGGCGCAGCGCAACACCCACGTGCTCAGCTTCGACGGGCTGCTGCTGTGGAATCGCCTGCTCTGGATCGCCGTCGGCCTGGCCGTCTTTGCCTTTGCCTGCTGGCGCTTCCGTTTTGAAGAGCGCGCCTCGCGCCAGTCCCGGAAGAAAGTCGCTGCACTGGACAATGCCGCAGTGGCTGCCGGTTCGCGACCGGTCTTCCATCTCCAATTCGGCGCCCAGGCGCGGATGCGCCAACTCTTTGCCACCACGCGCATCGAGATGCGCCGCCTGATGAAGACCGTCACCTTCATTGTGCTCACGCTGGCCGCGCTGCTCAACTCCGTCACCGCGCTCATCTTCAACGCACGCTCGTTCTACGGACTTACCTCGCGTCCGGTCACCTACTCGATGATCGACATCATCCAAGGCACGCTCTTCGCCTTCCTCATCGCCATGATCACCTTCTTTGCCGGCGTTCTGGTGTGGGAGGAGCGAGATGCCCGCGTGGACGAGGTGCAGGATGCACTGCCAGTTCCCGAGTGGCCGGGCTTTGTGGCCAAATTCATCGCGCTGCTTGCCGCCATCTTCTCCATTCTGGCACTGGTTGGCTGCGTTGCCGTCATCGTCCAGGCTGCGCACCATTACACCCGCTTCCAGCTTGGACTTTACGCGGATTCGCTGCTGTTCCACACCATGGTCAGCTTTGCCTTCTTCGCCACGCTGGCCTTTCTGGTGCATGTGCTGTCGCCCAACAAGTATGTGGGCTACTTTGCCTTCATCGCGGTTCTGGTGGCCAATGCCTTCATGTGGCGACCGCTGCATCTGGCCTCCAACATGCTTCGTTTCGGCGCGCTGCCCACGATGACCTACTCGGACTTCTTCGGCTTCCAGCCGTGGATCGTCTCCTGGCGCTGGTTTGCGCTTTACTGGGGATTCTTCTGTCTGCTTCTCGCCGTTGCCAGCGTGCTGCTGTGGCAACGCGGACGCGACACCCGCTGGCGTGCCCGTCTGGCAACGGCGCGGCAGCGTTTTCGCGGCATGGTGCGCGTCGCTGCCGTGGTCGGCGCAATCGGCTTTGTGATCACCGGCGCCTGGGTTTACTACAACACCGAGGTCCTCAATCCCTTCGACAGCGAGTACCAGGCGCAGCGTCGCCTGGCAGACTATGAAAAGCACTGGAAGAAATACCAGAATCTTCCCCAGCCGCGCATCACGGATGTCCGCTACAACGTGGCCATTTACCCGCACTCCCGCGGCCTGGTGCTGCATGCCACCGAGCAGATTCAGAACGAAACCACCGCACCGATCCGGCAGGTCTGGTTCTCCACCGACCGCAACTTCACCGCGCACATCCATCTTCCAGGCGCGGAGCTGGCCACCAACGATGCGGAAACCGGCTTCCGTATCTACAACCTGACCACCCCGATGCAACCCGGCGAGCAGCGCACTCTCCAACTCGATGTCGAGAGCCATCCGCACGGCTTCGAGAACCAGACCACTCTGACCGGTGTGGCTCCGAACGGCACCTTCTTCAACAACACCATCCTGCCCCAGATCGGTTATCAGGACCAAAACGAACTCACCGACCCCAACGTCCGCCATCGCTTCGGGCTGAAGGAAAAAGACCTGATGCCAACACTGGAGGCGAACTGTACCGCCGACTGCCGCAATACCTACATCTCCAACAACTCCGACTGGGTCAACGTAGATACGGTCATCAGCACCAGCCGCGACCAGACGGCCATTGCTCCCGGATCGCTCCTGCGCTCCTGGGTCCAGGACGACCGCAACTACTACGAGTACAAGCTCGATCACTTCTCCCTGAACTTCTATTCCTTCCTTTCGGCCCACTACACCGTGGCTAAGCGCACCTGGACGGCGCCCAGCGGGCAGCCGGTTTCGATCGAGGTCTACTACCTGCGCCAGCAGCCGTGGAACGTGCCGCGCATGCTGGACTCAGTGCAGAAGTCGCTGACCTACTACACCACCAACTTTGGTCCCTATTACCATCGCGAGGCTCGCATTGTCGAGTTCCCCCGCGTGGCCAGCTTTGCGCAGTCCTTCCCCGGCACCATGCCTTATTCGGAGTCCATCGGCTTTATCGCCGACATTGAAAAACCCGACGACATCGACATGGTTTTCTATGTGGTGGCGCATGAGATGGCGCATCAATGGTGGGCGCATCAGGTGGTGGGCGCTAACATGGAGGGTGCAACTTCGCTGTCAGAAACCCTGGCCCAGTACTCGGCGCTGATGGTCATGGAAAAGCAATACGGCCAGAACGCCATGCGCAAGTTTCTGCAGTACGAGATGGACGCCTATCTGCGCTCGCGGGGCACCGAACGGCTGAAGGAGCGTCCGCTCATGCGCGTCGAAGCCAGCCAGGGTTACATCCACTACCGCAAAGGCTCGGTGGTCATGTATTACCTGCGCGACATGATCGGCGAGGACCACGTCAACGCGGCGCTGCGCCAGGTGATCGCCGAGTTCGGCTACCATCCAGCGCCATACCCCACCTCCTGGGCGCTGGTCAACGCGCTCTCCGCGCAGACTCCCGCACAGTACCAGTACCTGATGCAGGATCTCTTCAAGGACATCACGCTGTTCTCCAACCGTGCGCTGAGCGCAACCGCCGTCAAGCGACCCGATGGCAAATATAACGTCACCGTCGTTGTGCAGATGCACAAGTACAAGGCCGATGCCAAAGGCAACGAGACAGAGGTGCCGATCAATGACTGGATTGAGGTCGGAGCACTGGGCGCGCCACCGAAAGGCTTCCACTACGGCACCGTGCTTGTCCGCCAGCAGGAGCACGTCGTCAGCGGCTCCAGCGGCACCACCCAGAGCTATACCTTCGTCACGGACATCCTGCCGGACAAAGCCGGAGTCGATCCGCTGCTGCTGCTCATCGACCGCATCCCGGACGACAACCTGAAGAAGGTTGACCTTGCCGCAGCCAATTAGAGCCGCAACCCGGCCGCGAAAAGCAACGACACAGAAAGCCGACCCAGGTCCGCAGCCCTCCGTCGGCTTTCCGCCCATCGCCTGCCGCGATGCACGCGTACTCCTGCTCGGGACGCTGCCCGGCATCGCCTCGCTGGCCCGGAAGCAGTATTACGCACAGCCTCAGAACAGCTTCTGGCCCATCCTTGCCACCCTACTCGGCTTCGACCCTGCGCTTTCCTACGCGCAGCGCGTCGGGCAACTCTCCATCCATGGCATCGCCCTCTGGGATGTCTGCCGCTCGGGCGTGCGGCCCGGCAGTCTGGACAGTGCGCTGCAACGCGCAAGCATCCAACCCAACGATTTCGCCAGCTTTCTCTGCAGCCATCCGGCATTGCGAGTCGTTGCCTTCAACGGTCGCACGGCAGAGTCGCTTTTTCGTTCGCTCGTGGTGCCTGCGCTACCAGCTTCCGTGGCGACCCTGCCCACGCTCACGCTGCCATCCACCAGCCCGGCATACGCCTCCATGCGCTTTGCGGAAAAGCTGGCCCGCTGGCGTGTGCTTCTTGACTGGCTGGCATGACAGGCTGGCATCCGCAGCTGCGGAAACGGATTGCCGCGCGGCTCTTACCGCGACTCCGGTAGCACGTCCGCGAAGACAAATCCATCGCGCTCGACGATCTCTCCGCCGGTAATAGCAATGGGCGAGGAAAACGCCGGTGAGGCATAAACAAAGCTGTGAAACTCGCCATTCTCCCCGCAGGGATCGACCTCGGCAGGCAGCTCCGCCAGCAGCTTCTGGTTGAAATCCCGCCCGGCAAACTCCCGTCCCAGCTTGCGCGGGTCCACACAGGTCAGCCGCGCCTTCACGCCTGCCTCGACCATCTCTTCTGCCAGCGCTCGTGTCGGCAGATCCCACAGTGGAAACACCGGCTCCAGCCCGGTTCCGGCAAGCTGTCGCTCGCGATACTCCCGCACATCTCGCAGGAAAAGGTCCCCAAAGGCCATCTGCTCCACACCCGCATCGAGCGCCCTGCCACAGGCTTCGGCCATCTGCGCCTCATACTGCTCGTTCGAACACGGCCAAGGCAGCTCCACCTCCCAGAGCGGCAGTCCTGCGCGCTCAGCCTGCGTCCGCACCAGCGTCCGCCTGACCGCATGCATCGCCACGCGATCCATCGCGTTATTGAAGGTGGTCAGCAGCGCCACCAGCTCCACGTCCTCGCGCTGACGCAGCCGATGCAGCGCCCAGGCGCTGTCCTTGCCGCTGCTCCAGCTCAGCAGAACCCGTTTCTTTATCCTTGCAGCCATCGCCAGTGCATACCCTCCGTCGGCTCGCCAGTCTTCACCCCGTGCAGCATCTCGGCCAGAATCTCCGCCGTCTCCACCACCGTCATTCCCGAGCGGTTAAAGTATCGATTGCCGTCGGCAAGGGCCACGCGGCCCTGCTGCACGGCACGCAGCTCATGCCAGCCCGGACGCGCCTTCAGCAGCGGCAGTTCCTGCGCTGTGCGCACCAGATCATAGCCGCACGGAGCCACCACCAGCACCTCCGGATCGGCCTCCAGCACCTGCTCCCACGGAATCGCCTGCGAGTGCTCTCCTTTGCGGCCCAGCAGCAGTTGGCCGTTTGCAGCCTCCACCAGCTCCGGACCCCAGTTGCCCATGGCAAAGATCGGATCGGTCCACTCCAGTACCACTACGGTTGGTGCCGAGCGGCCAGTGCAGCGCTCCCGTACGCGCTGCAGCCGAGCCTGCTCTGCGGCCACCAGCGCCTTTCCACGTTCCGGAACTCCCAAAGCAGTGGCCACCCGCTCCATGCCCAGAAAGATTCCCTCCAGGGTTCCGGCCGTCAGCGCCATCACCTGCGCACCCGGTGTTGAGCATCCTGCCCGCGACAGGTCTCCGGGCGTCACCGCGCACACCTCGCAGTGCTCCTGCGCAAAGAGGATCTCCGCATCCAGTGCCTCGATCTCCGCCGCGTCCAGCCGATAGAGCGGCTCGCCGGCCTCCACGCGCCGCCGCACCTCGCGGTCAATCTCCGCGCTCGTGCCGCTCACGTCGAAGGTCGGTGCGCTCACCGTCGGCAGCCGCCGCACCCACTCCGGCCAGTCGCACTCATGGGAGCGCGCCACCAGGCAGTCGCCCATCCCCAACGCACAAATGATTTCGGTTGCGCTGGCCAGCAGGCTCACTACACGCGGGCTGTGCCCGGCAACTGGCGCGTATGCTTGATTCAGAGGCACATCGGAGAGTTCTGGCATGAGTATCCTTGACGAAAAACGCGAAGAACTGGAGCGGTACACCTTCATGATGGGCGCAGACCGGGGACAACTGGCCGTCGCCCTTGATCTGTTGACCGACGCGCTGATTCTAACCGGCCAGCACGGCGTTTACTGCGTCTCCAACCGCAATCCCGCGGCGCCACGGCTGGATTTGCAGGCCATTCTGGAAGGCATCAACGGGGCCAAATCCCTGATCCAGTCCGTGATGACATCCATGGCCTCGCACCCGGTTGGCACTTCGCCGAAGCAGTCCAGCCAGATACCGGACTGAGCGCCACAATCACACCGCCACGGGAAACAAAAAATGGACAGAGCCGAAGCTCCTCGGCCTGTCCATTTTTCGTTGCAACTGCGGCAGTCACCACCGTGCCACCTGGATTTCTGCCGCTGATCCTGCCCTTGGCAAGGTATCCGGCGTTACATTACTTCACCACGGTCACCGGAACGGACAGATTCAGATCGGCCCATACAATGTGCAGCGCGGTCATCGCGCCTTGAGTATGCGTGAACTCGATCTTCATCTTCTCCACCGGAGCTGCATTCTTCGCCACCTTCAGGGCCACGCGTCCCAGGTCCTGGTCCGCGTGATAGACCGTTCCCCACTGCCCGGTCTGCTTGTTCACTATCAGTTTCCAGGCATCGGCTCCCGGCATTGTGTAGAGCGTGTATGTCCCGGCAGGAACCATCAGCGAGCCAATCTTCAGGTTTGTCGTCGTTTTCAGCGTAGTGGCCGCATTGGCGCCCGTCCGCCAGACCTGCCCGTAGGGCACCAGCCCGCCAAAGATCTTCCTCCCGCGCACCGACGGCGCACTGTAGTCGATGGTGATCGAGGCACCTGCCACCATCACCGAAGCCTTGGCCGGCGGGCTCAGCGGTGCAGCGTTCCCTTTGCTATGGGTCTGTGCCGCTCCCATGCTGCTCATCTGCTGAGCCAGGGCCGGGGCTACGACCAGCCCGGAGATCATCGCGGCCACTGCCGCCCGTCGCATCCACTTCTGCATTTGCTTCTCTCCTCTGGAATTCGTTCGGATGGATCGCATCTTCGGGTTCCTCATGCTTGGGTTCCCGGATTTTCCCGTTGCTTTCCGACACCATCATATCCGCCCAGGGCGCAACTCATAGTATCCTGATTGCAGGGCACCCGTAGCTCAGTTGGATAGAGCGAACGCCTCCGAAGCGTTAGGTCGCACGTTCGAATCGTGCCGGGTGCACCACTCCTGCTCGCCGCTCCGGCCCTGCTCGTGGAATCTGCCCCTTCTTTCCAGCTTGCGCCGGATGAAAACTGAAGGCTCATCATGCATTTTTCTTTGGAACAGATCCTCTGGGCGCTGGTGCTGGCTGCCCATCTTGTTCTGCTGGTCGTCCTGCTGGGTCGCGACCGTACGCAGCGGTTTTCCTGGTTCACCGCGCTCACCATGCTCTCCACGCTGCGCCTGCTGGCAGACCATCTGCTGCAGGGCAAGCTATCCACCTATGCCTTCTACTGGCAAAGCTACGCGCTGCTGGTGGCCAGCTCCCTGTTTCTCTTTGGCGTCCTCATTGAGCTGGCCCGCCTTACTTTTGGCCGCGGCTGCCGTCGCGGCAAGCCACTCAGCCCTCTGGCCTGGCAGGGATGGACTTTTCTGCTGCTGGCTATCGCCATCACGGCGCTTGTACTCTGGGGTCCCTGGCCAGACCTGAAGGCGATGCAGGCCAACCGACAGGCCTATCCGCTGCTGCTTACCGTGGTTGTGGCGCTCAAATCCGAGCTTTTCGTCAACATGCTTGCCATCCTCACCGGCCTGCTGATGATGCTCTTCGGCCGTCGCTTCGGCAACGGATTCCATAGCCATCCGGTGCAGATCGTGATCGGGCTTTCCACCGCAGCCGTGGCACGGCTCACCGTCGAAGGCATCACCGATACCATCAAGGTCACGCACAAGATCACCAGCCGCGCCGACTATGACCGCCTCCTGCATCTGTTTTCCCGGCTGGACAATGCGCGTCTGGTGGTCTGGCTGCTTGCCATTCTCTGGTGGATCTACGCCCTCTGGCAGGATGAGCCGGGGCAGTCCGACTCGACCACCATCTCCCCCAATCCGGTTCCTGTGGCCACCCTGCCCAGCGCGGCGGCTGAGCCGGAGAACTAGGGACTGCTCCCAACAGCACTGCAAAAATTCTAAAATTCGCTGTTGACAGCCTATACTCTATATCGTAGAGTACTCTCTATTGAGCAATCTGCTCCTCAGGAGGCACTCCATGTCCACCCCATCCAACCACCAGGAACTCTCCGACCGGCTCCAGCTCATCGAGTCCATGATCTGCGAAGGGCGTCGCAAAACCGGCCGTTATGGCTGGAACTTTCTGCTCTGGGGTCTGGCCTACTACGTGGCCATCGGCTGGTCCAGCCTGAACCACAGCAGTCTGGCCTGGCCCGTCACCATGGTCACGGCCGCAATCCTGTCCATTGGCATCGGCATGCGCTTCAGCGGGCAGGACCCTGCGACGACCACGGGGCGCTTTCTGGGTGCGCTCTGGAGCTCCGGCGGCATCGCGCTGTTTGTCTTCGCCTTTGGCATGGCTTACAGCGGACACGCCAGCGCGCAGACGCTGATTCCCGGCGTGGAAGTTCTGCTCGGACTGGTCAATCTAGCCTCTGGGCTGGTGCTGCGCTGGCGCCTGCAGCAGCTTTGCGGCGTGCTTTGGACCATCGCCGCTGCCATCAGCTTCTTTGTCTCCGAGCAGAGTGCTTCCTGGCTGTTTCTGGCGGCCATCTTCTTCTGCAACATTGTCTTCGGGATCGTGATCACTCTGTCGGAGATGCGCAGCTCGCGGTCCGTGTCCGCCTCGGGATCGGCCCATGCCTGATCCCGTAGAAACTCCAGAAACCGCTGCCGAAACCCTGCCGGAGCTTGACCCCATGCTGCACAGCAAGCTGCGCCTGGCCGTTGTCAGCCTGCTGGTCGGCGTCGAGCAGGCTGAGTTTACCTGGCTGCGCGCCAAAACCGGAGCCACGGACGGCAATCTGGGCGCACAGTTGCTCAAGCTGGAGGAGGCAGGCTACGTTGCGGTCGAGAAGCGCTTCGTTGCCCGCAAGCCGCAGTCCCTCTATCGGCTCACGCCGGGAGGACGCGAAGCCCTGGCGCAGTACGTGCAATCGCTGCGCCAGCTGCTTGGCCCGGCCCTCTGAGGGCGGCGAGAGTGGCATGGCGGTTGGCCTGGCCTGCCGCGATGCGCCGCTGACGCCGTTCCTAGATGTGACAGCTGGCCAGCCCGCGCTTTTCCAGATAACGCTGGTGGTATTCCTCGGCACGCCAGAAGGTTTGCGCCGGCTCCACGCGGGTCACAATCCGCTTCGGCGCAAAGCGTCCTTCGGCCGTCAGCGCGGCAATTTTGGCCTCAGCCTGCGCCTTCTGCGCTTCGGAGTGGTAGAAGATGGCCGATCGATACTGTGTGCCCCAATCCGGCCCCTGGCGATTGAGCTGCGTCGGATCATGCAGCTGGAAGAAGGCATCCAGCAGATCCTCATAGCGGACCTGAGACGGATCAAACTCCACTTCGACCACCTCGGCGTGGCCGGTGCGATCCGTGCAGACATCCTTGTAGCTGGGCCGGTCCATCGTCCCACCTTCGTAGCCGACAGCCGTTGCCGTCACGCCGGGAATCTGCGCAAATGCGACCTCGACTCCCCAGAAACATCCCGCACCAAAGGTTGCTTTTTCCATCGTTGCCTCCTGCTGCTTCCAGCATATCGCCTGCCCGGCTCCTGCCCGGCTTCTGCGTCCCGGATGGCCGCGCTGCTACTGTGGAATGGCAATCACGGTGATCGACTGGGCTGGAAAGGTCATGGTCGCTGTCCCCACCGGACTGCCGCCACCGCTGACGGTAAAGCTTGCCGCCGGCTGCGCCACGATGGCGCTCAGATTGGCATTGCTGTAGCTCCAGACGTTGGCCGCGACACTGTTCCCGCTTGCTGCGGCCAGGCCCGTCACCATCAGCGTGGAGTTCAGGTCACCATAGCTTTTGTTCAGCACCACTAGCGTCACCACGTTGTCTGCCGTGCGCAGCGCACCATAGATCGCCAGCCGTCCCTGATCGGCGCTGGTCGAGGGCAGGGAGAGATTGCCGAACTCTGCGCCTGCGCCGTCGTAGTTGCGATAGACCTCGAAGGCCATCAGGCCTGGCACTTGGCTGGAAGGATCCGGCGCACCCCACAGCGTGGCCAGATCCAGACCCTCCCGCCCGAAGATGCCCAGAATGTCTGCCTGCGCCAAAGCCCCGTTGATCGACTCCTGCCCGCCCCAGTTGTATTCGCTGATGGCCAGCTTCGTTCCCGGATAGTCCGCATTCACCCAGGCATGCATGCGGGGAATAATCTCCGGCGCGGTCAGCGGCGTCGTGCAATTGGCCGTATAGTTGGCATCGCTGCTGTAGTTGGGCTGGGGCAGATTGGGATCGGTATACGTCGGATCCCAGAAGACGCGGGTCGAGTTCAGCCGCGCCTGCTGCTGCGTCGTATTGCCTGCAGGCTGGAAGGCCAGATTGTCGGCGGCAAAATAGGTATGCAGATCCAGATAATCCAGCAGTCGAACCTGATGCTGCGTCTCATAGGCGGCAAACTGCTGCAGATAGTAGTCCAGGAAGGCCACACCGCCATGCGCCTGCCGATCCACTGGATTGCTCCACGGCTCGAAGCAGGGCGGGGAATTCCAACCTGACTCCACATCCTTCTTGGAGTAGAAATAATCCCACCAGTAATCCAGCACCGG
>JAKBAG010000338.1 GCA_021809235.1 Acidobacteriota bacterium | reverse complement strand
TATCCAGGCGGATGTGGTCGCCGACAGAGATCCGGTCCGCATCGGTTACCTGCAGAGTTCGGCTTCCGGCCGCTGCATCCGTCGCCAGATACTGCTGCGAACCGGGCTTGCCCACGGCGGTCACCGTTACTACTTCCATCCTTTCCCGGCCTTCCGGCACTGTCGGGTAGGTGGCGCCATACCCAATGGCCATTTTCTGCCCCACGGCAAAGCCGGAGACATCCATCACCGGCACATTCCGTGCCCCCACAGGAATCCGGATCACCGGTCCATCCGGCAGCGGCTGCCATACGGTTGTCGGGTTGCTGGCTGCCGTTCCCACGTTTGCAATTCGGTGGCTTTCCGCATGCGAACCCCATCCAATCTGGATGGTATCTCCCGACTTCATGCCCGTCGCATCCCGGACGAAGAGGGTACGGCTGCCTGCTGCTGCCTGCACGGCCAGTCCGGAATCGGCCAGTCCCAGCAGATAGAATCCATGCGCCTTCAGCGTGGTTTTCGCCGGGATGGTGATCCGCGAAAACACGGCCTGCTGCGTGGGATGCACTGTCAGGTTCCATCCGGAAAGATCCACTGCTGCATCTGCCGCGTTGTACAGCTCGATGAAGGAATTCGTCGCATTCATGGGCGGTCCGGAGCGGATACGAAACTCGTTGATCTTCACCGGCCAGCTGCTGCGCGCCTTTTCCACTGCCGCCATCCGATGCTGCTTCCCGCCCATGTTCCAGGTCGCTTCGCTCTTCAGGTCGCCATTCCATGGTGCAGCTCCCGCAGTCACCAGAAAAGTTGCATGCAGACTGTCTTCAGCCGCCAGAGTTGCGGCCTCCAGCTGGCCGCTCGCCAGCTTGGCAGACCATCCCTGCGGTACCGCCAGGCTCAGCTTGACTCCCGTCACCGTTTGCCCCAGGGTGTTGCGGAAGGTGACCGTCGTCTCCTGTGTCTGGCTGGGAACAAAGCTTTGTACCCCGGATGGCTTTTCCGCATGGGCAGCCACGTTCGCAGCCACGCTCAAGGGCACTTCGCCATAGTGTGCCTGCACCACATTGGCCTGCACGGCCTGATCGGTTGCATCGCTCGGATAGCTGCCTGCCTCCGTCATTGCGCCTTCATAGAAGGTGCCCTGGGAGCCATTGCTGTTGTCGCCTCCGTTGCCCAGCAGGATAGCGCCCTGCTTGCGCATCGGATCATAGGTCGCATTCACGCGTTCCCCGCGAAACATCGTCTGTAGCGCCCCATGCTGGGCATCGCCGCCCAGCGAACTCCAGGCATGCGGCCTGCCCTTGGCCATCGCCGTCACAAACCGCCAGGAAATATTGGGCAGTCGGCACTCCTTGGAGCCGTCCGGATTCACGCATCCCACCAGATTGTTCTCCTGGTCGGTCATCACCCACGGTCCTGGCATCGTTCCGTGATACCAGTAGGGAGCATCCCCGAAGTAGGTGGTCTCCATCGTTCCGTTGTCGTCGTCGCGGCTGTCAATCTCTGCATTTCCGTAATCGAAGCAGCAGCCGGAGTTGAAGTGGTGTCCATTGATCACCCAGTACTGTCCCTCCGCCTGGTCGTCCACCGCCGTGCCGCGCGGATCATCATTCCGCAGTCCCATTCCCGGTTCAATCAGGACGCCATACACCTTGTGCCCCATCACCATGACCGGGGCCATATCCGCCAGCGGCACATTGTTGAATCCGCCCAACGCCGGACCGCTGAAGCCTCCACGCGGAGCCTGCGTCAGGTCATTGTGCTTTCCGGTCTGATCGTAGATGCGCGTGATCCAGCAGACGGTTTGCGCGCAGAAGGCATCCTGTGCGGCAGCATCGGCATAGCCGCCGCCATCGTCGGCTGCAGACGGCTCCACCACTCCAATCTTCAGGCTTTTCCCGTCGGACTGCCGCACCACCTCGTAGAGTGGCCCGTGATAGTTGGCCAGCAGCGCTCGCGTCGTGCTGTGCGCGGCCACGCAGGCATCTCCGGCTGCGGCATACAGATCGCATGCTCCCTGCGGCCGTTGCTGCGCCAGTCCAGTTCCCATCGTCATCGCCAGGCAAGCTGCCGCCAGCGCCCATCGTCCTGCCGTGCGTCCCTGCTTGATTCCAAGACCTTGCATTCGATCCTCCCGATGTTGTCACTCTGCCTGCAGCCGGCCAGCTTCGCCCGCTCATTCATTTCGCCCGCGCATCTGTGGCCAGCGGGGCAGGCCTCCAGACGCTGCCCCGCTGGCCGATTTCCATCAGCGGAAAAGCCTGGGGGCAAAGTCCGCCAACGCCCGGCGCCATGTGAGCCACTCATGAGCCGTACCCGGGGATTCAAAGTACACATTGTGAATACCGGCCTGGGTCAGGGCATCGCTGAATGCCTTCACGCGGGGGCCCTCCACCGATCCTGTGGAAAGAAACAGCACCTTGACCTTCTGATTGAAGCTGGCCGCATCGGCAAAGGCACCAAAGCAGCTGGTCTTCGGATCAAAGCTTCCGGAGAAGCCATTGCAATTTCCGCTGAAGCCACCGAGGTAGGCAAACTTGTCCAGATTCTGCAGGCCAGTCGTGAATGTCTGCATCCCGCCCATGGACAGTCCAGCCATTGCCCGATTGTCACGTCCCGGAGCCACACGGTACTCCTTTTCAATCATCGGAATCAGATCGGTGAACATCATCTCGCTGAAGGTGTTGCTCAGGTGAAACATCGGTCGCCGCCTGGCTACGGGTGTCCCTGGCTTGTGGCCCGGTCCGGCTCCCGGCA
>JAKBAG010000337.1 GCA_021809235.1 Acidobacteriota bacterium | reverse complement strand
TATCCAGGCGGATGTGGTCGCCGACAGAGATCCGGTCCGCATCGGTTACCTGCAGAGTTCGGCTTCCGGCCGCTGCATCCGTCGCCAGATACTGCTGCGAACCGGGCTTGCCCACGGCGGTCACCGTCACCACTTCCATCCTTTCCCGGCCTTCCGGCACCGTCGGGTAGGTGGCGCCATACCCAATGGCCATTTTCTGCCCCACGGCAAAGCCGGAGACGTCCATCACCGGCACATTCCGTGCCCCCACAGGAATCTGGATCACCGGTCCATCCGGCAGAGGCTGCCACACGGTTGTCGGGTTACTGGCTGCCGTTCCCACGTTTGCAATTCGGTGGCTTTCCGCACGCGAACCCCATCCAATCTGGATCGCATCTCCCGCCTTCATGCCCGTCGCATCCCGGACAAAGACGGTACGGCTGCCTGCGGCTGCCTGCACGGCCAGTCCGGAATCGGCCAGTCCCAGTAGATAGAATCCATGCGCCTTCAGCGTGGTTTTCGTCGGAATGGTGATCCGCGAAAACACGGCCTGCTGCGTGGGATGCACCGTCAGGCTCCATCCGGAAAGATCCACTCCTGCATCTGCCGCGTTGTACAGCTCGATGAAGGAATTCGTCGCATTCATGGGCGGTCCGGACCGGATGCGAAACTCATTGATCTTCACCGGCCAGGTGCTGCGCGCCCTTTCCACTGCCGCCATCCGATGCTGCTTCCCACCCATGCTCCAGATCGCTTCGCTCTTCAGGTCGCCATTCCACGGTGCAGCTCCCGCAGTCACCAGAAAAGTTGCATGCAGACTGTCTTCAGCCGCCAGAGTTGCGGCCTTCAGCTGGCCGCTCGCCAGCCTGGCAGACCACCCCTGCGGTACCGCAAGGCTCAGTTTGACTCCCGTCACCGTCTGCCCCAGGGTGTTGCGGAAGGTGACCGTCGTCCCCCGTGTCTGGCTGGGAACAAAGCTTTGCACCCCGGATGGCTTTTCCGCATGGGCAGCCACGTTCGCAGCCACGCTCAAGGGCACTTCGCCATAGTGTGCCTGCACCACATTGGCCTGCACTGCCTGATCGGTTGCATCGCTCGGATAGCTGCCTGCCTCCGTCATTGCGCCTTCGTAGAATGTGCCCTGGGAGCCATTGCTGTTGTCGCCTCCGTTGCCCAGCAGGATCGCGCCCTGCTTGCGCATCGGATCATAGGTCGCATTCACGCGTTCCCCGCGAAACATCGTCTGTAGCGCCCCATGCTGGGCATCGCCGCCCAGCGAACTCCATCCATGTGGCCTTCCCTTGGCCATTGCCGTTACAAATCTCCAGGAAATATTGGGCAGTCGGCACTCCTTGGAGCCGTCCGGATTCACGCATCCCACCAGATTGTTCTCCTGGTCGGTCATCACCCACGGTCCTGGCATCGTTCCGTGATACCAGTAGGGAGCATCTCCGAAGTAGGTGGTCTCCATCGTTCCGTTGTCGTCGTCGCGGCTGTCAATCTCTGCATTTCCATAGTCGAAGCAGCAGCCGGAGTTGAAGTGGTGTCCATTGATTACCCAGTACTGTCCCTCCGCCTGGTCGTCCACCGCCGTGCCGCGCGGATCATCATTCCGCAGTCCCATTCCCGGTTCAATCAGGACGCCGTACACCTTATGCCCCATCACCATGACCGGTGCCATATCCGCCAGCGGCACATTGTTGAATCCGCCCAGCGCCGGACCGCTGAAGCCTCCACGCGGAGCCTGCGTCAGGTCATTGTGCTTTCCGGACTGATCGTAGATGCGCGTGATCCAGCAGACGGTCTGCGCACAGAAGGCATCCTGTGCGGCAGCATCGGCATAGCCGCCGCCATCGCCGGCTGCAGACGGCTCCACCACTCCAATCTTCAGGCTTTTCCCGTCGGACTGCCGCACCACCTCGTAGAGCGGCCCGTGATAGTTGGCCAGCAGCGCCCGCGTCGTGCTGTGCGCGGCCACGCAGGCATCACCCGCTGCGGCATACAGATCGCATGCTCCCTGCGGCCGTTGCTGCGCCATGCCGGCCCCCATCGTCATCGCCAGGCAGACCGCCGCCAGCGCCCATCGTCCTGCCGTGCGTCCCTGCTTGATTCCAAGACCTTGCATCTCATCCTCCCGGTGTTGTTTCACTGCCTGCAGCCGGCCAGCTTTGTCCGCGCATTCATTTCGTCCATGCATTTGTGGCCTGCGGGGCAGGCCTCTCCAGGCGCTGCCCCGCTGGCCGATTTTCATCAGCGGAAAAGCCTGGGGGCAAAATCCGCCAACGCCCGACGCCACGTCAGCCACTCATGAGCCGTACCGGGGGATTCAAAGTACACATTGTGAATACCAGCCTGGGTCAGGGCATCGCTGAATGCCTTCACGCGGGGACCCTCGACCGATCCGGTGGAAAGAAACAGCACCTTGACCTTCTGATTGAAGCTGGCCGCATCGGCAAAGGCACCAAAGCAGCTGGTCTTCGGATCAAAGCTTCCGGAGAAGCCGTTGCAGTTTCCGCTGAAGCCACCGAGGTAGGCAAACTTGTCCAGATTCTGCAGACCAGTCGTGAATGTCTGCATCCCGCCCATGGACAGTCCAGCCATTGCCCGGTTGTCGCGTCCCGGAGCCACACGATACTCCTTTTCAATCATCGGAATCAGATCGGTGAACATCATCTCGCTGAAGGTGTTGCTCAGGTGAAACATCGGTCGCCGCCTGGCTACGGGTGTCCCTGGCTTGTGGCCCGGTCCGGCTCCCGGCA
>JAKBAG010000336.1 GCA_021809235.1 Acidobacteriota bacterium | reverse complement strand
TCGGCTCCGGCCATCGGATCCTGAGTCAGTCGGATTTCGCACCCGTTCTCGGCAGCAATTTCGCGTGCCCGCGTCACTATCTCGATATCCGGCGAGTAGCCGCGCGGCGTTGCCACCGTCACATTCGCGCCAAGTTGCGCTCCGGCTAGCATCAGCGAGTGGCACACATTGTTGCCGTCGCCCACATAGGTGAAGTTCAACTTCTCCACCGTGCCAAAGTGCTCCTCCAGAGTCATGAAGTCAGCTAAGGCCTGGCAGGGATGCTCAAAGTCAGACAGGGCATTGATCACTGGCACCCGCGCATGCGCGGCCATCTCGGTGATGGTGTCGTGAGCATAAGTCCGCAAGACGATTACATCCACCCACCGCTCCACATTGCGTGCCACATCAGCAATCGACTCCCTCTCACCGAGCGGAGAGTTCGTCTGGTCAAAGAAGACCGCATTGCCTCCCAGCGTATTGATCCCGGCTTCAAAACTTAGACGCGTGCGCAGGCTCGCTTTCTCGAACATCAAAACCATCTGCCGCGCATCCAGCGCGCGGCGATACAGCCGCGGATTACGCTTCACCTCGTGGCCCAGCTTCAGAATCGCCCGCGTTTCGCCGCTCGTCAGATCACTGATTGAGCACAGATCCTTGCCATGCAGCCGCGCCACTGCTGCTGCAATATCCTGATCCGATTGCATATCCACCTCCGGCGCCAGATCGCGCACTAACATCTCACTTGCCATGACGGTCTCCCTCCTGCGCAGTTTCCTCGGTCAGCACCGAATCCAGCGCAGCGATGGCCTCATCCACATGCGTCCGGTCAATCACCAGCGGCGGCAGAAAACGCAGTACCGTCTCGCTAGTGCAGTTCAGCAGAATGCGCCGTTCCAGCATCCGCTTCACCACCTGTCGCGCCAGCTCGGGCGAGTGCAACTCGGCTGCCACCATTAACCCCAGCCCGCGCACGTCCATAATCTCCCGATGCCGCAGCTGTAGCTGCCGCAACTGCTGGCGGAAGTACTCGCCCACCTCCGCGGCATGTTCCAGCAGTCCCTCGTGCTCCATTGTGTCCAGCACCGCTAGAGCCACAGCGCAGGCCAGCGGACCGCCACCAAAAGTTGTTCCATGCATGCCCGGATGAATCGACTTCGCCACATCATCGGTACACACAACCGCACCGAGCGGAATCCCACCGGCCAGAGGCTTGGCCAGTGTTGTCATGTCCGGGCGAATCCCCAGATGCTGGTATCCAAACCACTTGCCCGTCCGCCCGATGCCTGCCTGAATCTCGTCCACAATCAGCAGTGCGCCAGTCGCCTCTGTCAGGCTTCGCGCAGCCTGTGCAAACTCCACTGAAAGCGGACGAATCCCGCCCTCACCCTGCACAGACTCCACCAGTACAGCACAAACTTCGCTTGAAAACTTGGCCCGCAGATCCGCCACATCGTTGAATCGCACAAACTCCACGCCCGGCATCACCGGTTCAAATGGTTCGCGATACTTTTTCTTATGTGTCGTTGCCACCGAGCCGAACGTGCGTCCATGGAAGCTCTGCTCCACGGCCAGGAACTTCCTTCCGATCGTTTTGCCCTCGTCGCGCAGGCTGCCTGCATGGGCGCGGGCAAACTTCAGCGCACCCTCCCACGCTTCGGTCCCCGTGTTTGCAAAGAAGACCCTGTCCAGCCCTGTCAGCTTTACCAATCGCTCGGCAAGCGCCGCCTGTCCGCGATGGAAGTAGAGATTGGACGTATGGATCAGCTTCCGGCTCTGCTCCCGGATCGCTTCTTCAATTGCCGGGTGCCCATAGCCCAGCGCATTTACGCCAATCCCGCTCAGTAGATCCAGATACCGCGCCCCATGCTCGTCAATCAGGTGCACGCCCTCACCGCGCTCAAAGTACACCGGATTCCGATCATAGGTCGGAACAAGCACCCGCGCCTCTGCTGCCTGTAACCGTTCCAGCTCGGACATCGACTCTTTCTTCATGCCACCATCACCTCTGTTCCTTCAGCAATCCGTGCCGAACACAGTTCTGGCAGCACGGCGGCTGCCGTCGCCGGCAGTATCCTTACTCGTTTTACCCCATGAAGCAGCGCCTCGCGGCAGGCACCCAGCTTGGGTAGCATTCCGCCGCTTACCACTGCCGTCCGCGTCAGTTCAGCTATCTGATCAATGCTCAGCCAGCGCAGTACCGTGCCATCGGCACCGCGTACCCCCGGAACATCCGTCAGGTAGACCAGCGCATCGGCTTTCACGCATCGCGCACAGGCCGCGGCCATCTCGTCGGCATTTACGTTGTAGTACTCGCCATCAAAACCCAGCGCCACCGGGGCAAACACCGGAATCCCCCGCAGCGACCAGATCGCCTCCATCCAGCGTGCATCGTGCGCCGCAATCTCGCCCACAAATCCCAGATCCTGCTCCATGCGTTTCTTGCGCGCTCGGAATTGCATCCCGTCACCGCCGCACATGCCCATCGCAGGCTGACCAGCCTGCGCAAAGGCCGCCACCAGCTGCTTATTCACCCCTCCTGCAAACACCATCAGCGCAACATCGCGCGTCGTCGCATCGGTTACGCGCAGACCGTCTTTGAACTCGCTTGCATGGCCCATCTTTTCCAGCGTTCGTGTCAATTGCACGCCGCCGCCATGCACCACGGCCACCTGATGACCACTCTCTGCCAGCTGTGCAATTGCCTTCACGCTCTGCAGCATCAGTACTGGATCCACCAGACCTGCGCCGCCAAGCTTGACCACAAATCTCATGC
>JAKBAG010000335.1 GCA_021809235.1 Acidobacteriota bacterium | reverse complement strand
CCGGCGGATCGAGTACTGGAACGCGGACAAGCAGGAAGTCCTGGTGTTCTTCACCAACCTTCTGCACTTGGCGGCTTCGACGGTGGCCGCGATCTACAAGGAACGCTGGGCCGTGGAACTTTTCTTCGAGAATACGACATGATGCACTCCTTCGTATGTCATTGAATCTCAAAGAGCAGCTTCGTTAAATTTGCCGTTGGTGGGGGTGTCGCCCTGCGTCTTTCCTCCGCGTATCGCTCGACGTCCTTTTTCAGTAGTATCCATGGTGCGTTGCCACAGATTTGCGTGGCCGGTAATTGCTTCAACTGAATCAGCCGAAAGATCGTCGTTGGCGTAACTCCAAGAGCATCGGCAGCTTCACGGACAGAGACTTCACCCCGGTTCTTCCGTTCCCCGTCTCGATAAACTGGAATCGCATGATGATTGCGCACTGCGCATACATTCTTTGCTGTCCAGCTTTGCCCGTGTGCTGTGCGGTGTTCATTCTTATTCAAGATCGATGCGATGCGCGCGTCCGGCTCGATGTGCGCCAGCTTGCCAATCAGATCTACAATCTCGTGGCCGGTCGCATAGCGATGTTGCCCGGTGTGGATTTTGGGAAACTCCACTTGGGTATGATCCCCGCCTTGCCAGTGCAACACAAGCCGTATCGTCTCGGCCTCGCAGGTGGCCGTGATCTCCTTCAGCGCGATGCGAAGCAGGCGCTTCTTGTACTCTGGCGAACTGAGCGGGTCCTCCCATAGTCGCGGTATATCCCGTGCGAAGTCCAGCAGCTCTTGCTTTTGTGCCTCGGTAATGGGATATTCGCGGCCATCTTCAAGCGCGGCGAGTTCTGCTTCAAGATCGGCTTCAACAGTCAGCGCCCGATTCCAGCGGCGTTCGAGTTCTGCAGCCACAAGCCGATTGGAGGGATCCACTGCATCATATTGCCGGCGCGCATGTACCACTTCATAACGCGCTTGTTGGAGAGCCAGCGTCTTTTGATGAATACGCTCATCGTTGGCATCCTCAAGCGCGGCGATTGCAGATGTAGCCGCATCGATGCCAAGCGGCGACAGGCAGCGCAACAATTGCTCCGACACCAGGCGGTCAGCGCGAAGTCCGCCAAACATCACGCAACTGGGTTGATCGCGATTGAGCATGTACCCTGAGCACTGGTAACGAATCACGCGCTGCCGAGGATATTGCGCCAGCATCTTCGCTCCGCAGTGGCCACAGCGCAACAGACCGGCGAGCAACGCCTCTCCGTGCCGAACCGCTCCTCGCACGGCGCGACTGTTCGCGTTTTCGTTGTGGGCAATCATCGCTTGATTGCTTTGATATACGTCCCAGTCAATGTAGCTCTCGTGATGATCCAAAATCAATACCGCCCAGTCTTCACGGCGGCGTTTTACCCGGCGCTGAACCTTCTGACCAGCCTCCAGGCGCGTTATCGTTTTCGCGCGTCCGTACGCGTATGCGCCCGCATAGACCGGATTCTTCAGAATGCTGAGAACCGCATGATAGCGGGCGGGCTGCCATCCTTTTTCGCGGGCATCTTTCGTGCCCAAAACAACAGGCAGTTCGATCTGCTCGCGATCCAGCCAGAAATAGACCTGGCGCACGCTGCCCAGCTCTGCGAATTTACGAAAGACCAAATCGATGGCGGACTGAATCCGAGCATCTGGATCTTTCTCGATCCTGTCATCCGCTCCGCGCAGATAACCAACCGCAACCCGCTGCACCAATGCGCCACGCTGTGCTTTTTGCCACAACGCCGCTTGACCTCGTTCGCGAAAATTGGCAACTTCCATCTCGCTGATCGTGCCCTTCATGCCCAACAGCAGGCGATCATTCGTGAGCCTTGGATCGTAGACGGACTCGGCATCGATCAGCAGCGCGCCGACCACACTGCAGAACTCCAGAAGCGTATGCCAGTCCCGCCCATTACGCGCCAGACGGGACGCCTCGATGCTGAAGACTGCTCCAACTTGCCCATCGCAGAGCGCACGCAACAACCGTTCAAAGCCTGGACGGCGAGTTCCAGACCCTGATAGGCCGAGATCTTCATCGATTACCTGGACGTTCTCCCAGCCCAGAGAGCGGGCATGGTCGACCAAGGCATATTGGCGGCGCTGGCTCTCAAGGTTCTGCCGCACCTGTCCCGGCGTTGATTGACGAATGTAGACACAGGCTTGCCGAGATAAATGCTCAGCGGTGATCTTGTTCATCGCCGGCCTCCTTGCGAATTCCCCTGACCTGCGCCTGCATCCACTGCGTCAATGTCTGGCGAAGCTGGTCTGTTACCTCCTGCGGAAGTTGTACGCCGACTGCGGGAAGAGGTTCCTCGAAAAGATGGCGTTGCTGTTTTGTCCTGGCCGTTGACATCCTGATTCTCCTCGCGCACATTCTGCACAGAGGAGGTAGGGATGGTCACGGCCGCATTGCATAATCTCAGAAGCACTTTGCCGGGCAAGCGGGCCGTCGATACAAACATTACGTTCGCCGCTTCTGGATTCGTCATCCACTCTGGCACTGCCAGAGGACGCCCGTCGGCTCGGCGCACCACGTAAAATGTCTCGCTGTAACGTTCGTACCGCCGGATCACCGGAAGCTTCTGCGTGCACAACGGATGGAATCGATAGTGGATCGTGACTTCATCGGGATGATGTTGATGGGCAGTATGTCGCCCTGTTGTTCAAGGCGCTGAAACAGACAGCCAAAGTAAAGTCGTTCCTGGGCACCAGCGCCAATGCCGTCAAGACGCAGATCTGGACGGCGC
>JAKBAG010000334.1 GCA_021809235.1 Acidobacteriota bacterium | reverse complement strand
GCGACGTACCGCTCCAGCTTTCCATTCGTCTGGCGATGGGAGATGTCCAGATGCATGCGGGGCAGACAGCGGAGGCTCGGCGGACGCTGCAACAGGTGGAGCGCCAGGCAGCCGGGGATAACCTTGGTTTGCTGGTGACCAAGGCGCGCAGGGAGACAACCGGTCTTCAGCGAGGGGTATGATACGTAGCTATATTGAAGAATCAATCACTTAGAGGGCGAGCTACAGAAAGAATGGAGAAAGAAAGGTGTTTTTCTGTATGCCGTTTTGGGACACTTGTCTGCTAAGTTAACCCCATCGCAATTCTGTTTTGGGACAAAAGCGGCGAAAGACGCGCGGTTTTCTGTGCGCTGCCGTGACTGTTTCGGGTCGCCACAGGGCGATTGCCGTGTCCCGGGTCAGGGTTGCGAAGGGGAGCTCAGGGAGCATGGCAGCAGTGCAGCGCAAGCAGACTTTTGGCCGGAAGGTCGAGTCCGGGGGACTCGTCATGGCAGCTATGCCGGGTTGTCCCTGGCGGCCTGCCCGGCAGGATAGTGCGCCCCAAGCCCGACTGCTGGATTCCCCGGTGTTCCCACCTTTGACTCAAGTATCCGCAACTTCCATCCCCACGACCCCAAGCCCAGCGAATGGGTTTTCTTCTGGAAAGAGAATGCACACCATGGCTCTGCGTGTTTCCGCCTTCGGCGCTCGTCTTGTCTCCCGCCTGTACGCTTCCCTGAATCTGAATCAGCCCACCGATTCCCACTCGTTGCCGGAGCTCTCCCGGCAGAGTGCGCCCCGGAATGCATCCCGGAGTGCATCCGGTCGGCGGGGTGGTCTGCGCATGAGTCTGCGCGGAGGTTGGGCAGTGTCAGGTCTGCTGGCTTTGGGTATGACTATGCTGGGTGCGGCGCCTGCTGCTCTGGGCCAGTCGGCGTATTTCGCTGGTACGGTGAGTACGCTGGGCAGCGGCTTTTACAATCCCGGCGGAGTGGCGGTGGACGGAGCCGGGGATGTCTTTGTTGCCGATTCCGGTAACAGTGCGGTGAAGGAGATCGTCGCGGTGCATGGCTCCATTCCTGCGAACCCCCAAATTCTGACGCTGGGCAGCGGCTTCAGCGGTCCCCGAGGAGTAGCGTTGGACGGAGCCGGGGATGTCTTTGTTGCCGATACCGGCAACCAACTGGTGTATGAGATCCCGACCAGTTGTATCTCGGGTGCCAACAACTCCTCCTGCGTCCGGACGCTGGGCAGCGGTTTTTTCAATCCCCAAGGAGTGGCGGTGGACGGAGCCGGGGATGTCTTTGTTGCCAATTACAATCCCACTAACTTTGGCTTGAGCACCGCGGTGTATGAGATCGTCGCGGTCAATGGTTCCATTCCGGCCACCAACCCCACCATCCTGACACTGGGCAGCGGGTTCAGCGATCCCCAAGGAGTAGCGGTGGACGGAGCCGGGGATGTCTTTGTTGCCGATATCAATAACAGTGCGGTGTATGAGATCCCGACCAGTTGTATCTCGGGTGCCAATAACTCCTCCTGCGTCCGGACGCTGGGCAGCGGCTTTTTCAATCCCGCCGGAGTAGCGGTGGACGGAGCCGGGGATGTCTTTGTTGCCGATACCGTTCACTCTATGGTGAAGGAGATCGTCGCGGTCAACGGTTCTGTTCCGGCCACGAACCCCACCATCCTGACGCTGGGCAGCGGGTTCAGCGGTCCCCAAGGAGTAGCGGTGGACGGAGCCGGGGATGTCTTTGTTGCCGATACCAATAACAGTGCGGTGAAGGAGATTCAACTGGCTGCGCCGAACTTCGGCTCGGTGGCCGTGGGCACGAGCACGCCGCCGACGCTTACCTTCAACTTCACCTTCACCACCAACACAACCCTGGGCAGCAATGCCGTGCTGACGCAGGGTGCCGCCCACCAGGACTTTACCGACAAGGGCACCGGCACCTGCACCAGTGGCACCGCGTTTACCGCCGGCCAAAGCTGCACGGTGGTGGTGCAGTTCTCTCCGACGCGGCCCGGGCAGCGGATGGGAGCCGTGGATCTGGTCAATAGCACAGGGTTTGTTCTGGCCACAGCGCGTGTGAACGGCATCGGCACCGGCCCTTCCGTGGACTTTCCCACCAATCCCATCGCGACCGTGCTGGGCAGCGGCTTCAGCTATCCGGGCGGTCTGGCCGTGGATGGGTCCGGGAACATTTATTTCGGTGACACGGGCACGAGTACGATCAAGCAGATTGCCTCTGGCAAGGGAAGCGTGGCTGCCGGGACGGTGACGGTTCTGGCGACCATGCCATCGAACAGTTCCCCCATCGGTGTGGCGGTGGATGGGGCGGGCAACCTGTACTACTCGGATACCAACAATAATCTGGTATATGAGCTTCTGGCGGGCACGGGCGGTGCAGCGCCCGGCACGGTGACCGCAAGCTCGACTTCGATTTCCGTCGGTGGCTTCAATGCCCCCACGGGTCTGGCTGTGGATGGGATGGGCAACGTCTACGTTGCCGACGACAAGAACAATGCGGTCAAGGAGATTCTGGCGGGCACGGGCGGTGCGGCACCCGGCAAGATCAGTTCTGGCTCCACGGTGATCCAGATTGGAAGCAACTTCCAGACGCCCTACGATGTAGCCGTGGATGTGTCGGGAAATGTGTATGTTGCCGACTCCGGCCATAACGAGATCAAGGAGATCCTGGCAGGAACGGGCGGCGCAGCGGCGGGTACGGTGAATGCCTCCTCCACGGTGAATATCCTGTACAACGGCTTTGGCTTTGAACAGGGCGTGGCGGTGGA
>JAKBAG010000333.1 GCA_021809235.1 Acidobacteriota bacterium | reverse complement strand
GCGAGGTCGAGGAGGTGCAGGTGCTCACCCCGGCACAGACCTACCAGAAGCTGCTGCGCAACGGAACGGAAAAGATCCGCTTCTCCGAGATGGCCAATCGCGTGGCCGGCGTCATGCTCGTGCCCTACCCGCCGGGAATTCCCGTCTGCATGCCCGGTGAGCGCCTGGGCGAGCTGGACAGCCCGGTCATCCGGCTCATCCTTGCGCTGGAGGAGTTTGGCAAGCGCTTCCCGGGATTCGAGCGCGAAGTCCACGGCATTGAAGTCGATGCCCAGGGCAACTACTGGATGCGCGCCGTGGTGGAGAGCAACGGCAAGCGCGGTAGCGGCAAGCAGCGCGGAGCACCCAGCTCCGCTCCGCCGGTCAAGCGCCGCAAGCGCACCCCGCCCAAGCCTCCGACCGCATAGATCCAGGCTCCCAAACCGCATAGCCCGGGTCGCCGGAATCGCCCGGAATGCCGCCCATCCCAAAGCCAAAGAGCCGGACCCCACAGAGGTCCGGCTCTTTCCTTGCATCGCCTTCGCAATCTGCCAGCGTGCAGCCCTCAGGGTGCCTTCATCACGGAGAGAAAGAATCCGCTTCCCGTGGCCAGTTCCTTGCCTGCGGCATTCAGGATCGAGGCACGCGTCCACAGCTTTCTGCCGTCCTGCTTCTCCACGTGGCCGCGCAGCCGGATCGGAGCCGTGGAGGGAATCGGGTGCAGGTACTCGACCTGCAACTGGCGGGTGACGGCAATCTCACCCCGCGCGCGATTTGCCTTGCTCATCGTCTCATCCAGCAGCGTCGCAATAATGCCGCCATGCAGATGCCCCGGCGGTCCCTCGTAGTTGCTGCCGATCACCGCCTCGGCCTGCACCGTGCCATCCGGCTCCACGGCAAAGACCAGATGCAACCCCTGCGGATTGTCCTCGCCGCAGCCGAAGCAGCGATTGCGCAGACCGTGACTCAGCGACTGGCTCACTGATTGGTCCGGCGGCCCTAGCGGATGCGCTGGCGGCTCACCCGGCCGGTTTTGCTCTTGCGAAATATTCCCGGTCACCTGCTCGGGAGCGGGATCAACTGGGGACATGCAGATTCTCCACGCTCATCATATCGTTTCCCGGTGCAGGCCAGCCCCGCTTGGCAGTGCCGGCTTGGCCAGACCCGGCTTTGCCCGGCCATCTCCGCCGCTGCGTACAGAGGTGTACAATGCTGGCATGAAAGTCGCGGCCATCGCCCTCTGTTTCCTTGTCTACTTTCAGGCGTGGGCAAAGCCTCACAAAGATGCGAAGTATCAAGATGCCGTGCTGGTCAGCTTCAGGGATGTAGCATCTGGCTCTTCCTGCACGTCAAGCGGGACGGTCCAAGCCAACACTGATGACAGCGGGAACACGACAGGAACCGCATCCAGCCGGGGCAACTGCTCCAATAGCACCGTTCGGCAGTACACCGTCCAAGTGGGAAGCCATACCTATGTTCTGGTGTACGGTTATAACTTTTTGAACTTGCACAACGATTTATCGAAGCAGCTTCCGGGTGCTCACTTCCATGTGCGCTTTGACAAGCGAGGAATCTACGTTCGGGCTGGAAAAAAGGAAGCCTTATACGACATCGTTGCGGCGAAGTAGGCTCAACCCGAGTAGAATCGGGACACAAATGAAAAAGCCCGCTTGCAGGCGGGCTAGTTCGGTTCGATGCTCTCACGCGAATCATCGCATGGAGTGTCGCTCAATGTCTATCGTTTTCGACTTGTTAAATTCTGATGAAGAATGCGGATCAGAGGAACATCGGGCGTGGCTTCATCAAGTGCAGATCGAAGCTGTTCGCTTCTATCGCGCCAAAGCCCAGAAAATGGCGAGTCATCTCCTTCATCGATCTGATCTCCCCACATCTCAGGAGGGGAACCATCAAGATTCCGCGGTGAGTGTCGAATCTGAGCTTTCAAAGCCTGCACTTGGACTTGGTATTTAAGGAACAAGTCACCTAATTCCTGTGCCATTTCCTTTTCAGTCATAGTGTCCGCTATTATACGGTTCCAAGGCGCATTCCAGAGCATTGCAGTGGAGAAAAGCATGGACACGAGAGCAGCATGAGCCAAACGCGCGCGGCGGACACAATGGATGCCATGAGGCAACGACAGAAGCAGTGGGCAAAGGCAGGCCTGATGGCAACACTCGTGCTCGGAATCACGGCCGCAGCCGTCGGATGCCACAAACAGGCGCCACTTACCGCCCAGCAGGCAGAAGGCCAGATGCTCTTCAACGAGCGATGCGCCCACTGCCACCTGGAAAACGATCTGAACCTGAAGCCTGCACCCCCTGATATCCGCGGAGCACTCACCCGCACCGCACTGCCGGACGGCGCTCCGGCCACCGATCTGGAGGTCCGCCGCATCGTCCTCAACGGCAAGAACAAGATGCCCAGCTTCTCCGGCCGCTTCACCGAGCCGCAGATGGAGGCGCTGCTGGCCTTCCTGCACACCTCCTGAACCGGTCCGCAACCAGCTCCCGGCAACCAGCTTTTGGCAGGCTTTCCAATGCAGTCGAATCTGGAGCCCTCCTCCGCCACGGACGCCGGAATCCTCAGGCTGGCTTGCGCTAAACTACTCAGGTGAGTGGCAAGACTTTTTACCTGGAAACTTTCGGCTGCCAGATGAATGCCCATGACTCGGAGAAGGTCATCGGCACGCTGGAGCAGCAGGGCTATCAACAGGTGGACAACGAGGAGGCAGCCGACCTGCTCCTCTATAACACCTGTTCCATCCGCGACAAGGCGGAGCAGAAGGTCTTCCATCGCCTCA
>JAKBAG010000058.1 GCA_021809235.1 Acidobacteriota bacterium | reverse complement strand
GCCGCGCTGGACTGGGAGCACTTCTGGCTGCCGGATCGCGTCACCTTTCCAGCCATTGCTATGGGGCTGCTCTGGCATGCTCTGCGCGCCACGCAATGGCCGCTGCCGCTCAGCCTGCTGCAGGGGGAGCTGCTCCGTGCAGCAGGACTTTCGACTCTGGGTAACTCCGTCCGGTCCGACCGCATCTACGGGCATATCTTTGGACAGGTCCTGACTGCGCTGCTGTTTGCCGCGCTGGCAGCGCTGTCCGGTGCAGCCATCGTGCTGCTCATCCGGCTCCTCTACTGGCTGGTGCGTCGGCGGGAAGGCATGGGGCTGGGCGATGCCAAGCTGCTGGCCGCTCTGGGCGCCTGGCTCGGCTTTCGCGCCATGATCGATGCATTTCTGGTCGCGGTGCTGGCAGCCAGTCTGGCTGCTCTGCTTGGCTGGGCGGTGCTGCGCTGGCGACGCAGTTTCTCCAGTTCTCCCGATCCATCGCAGGACTGGTCCCAACAGCCGTTGCCGCTGGGCAGCTTTCTGGCTGTGGCTGCTCTGGTCGAGCTCTTCCAACCCGCCTGGCTGCTGCAACTCTGGACGCAGCACTTCCTGTCCTGAAACATTCCGGCCTGAAGTCTTCCGTTTCGCAGCGCACACCGCTCCGCAAGGATCCTCACTGTTTGCTGCCCTGCGGCATCTCCTTCAGCGCCTTGCGGGCTTCCTTGGCCTTGCGACCATCCATGCCGTAGCTCAGGAAAAGCTCATAGTGCTGGCGGGCTTTGGCAAACTCCTGCAGATGCTGCTCGGCCACGGCCAGCCCCCACAGGGCATCCGTCTGCTCCGGATTCATCTGAAAAGCATCGGCAAATCGGTTTTCTGCGGCTATCCAGTTTTTCTGGTCCAGATAGAACGATCCGACGTTGAGATCCTCTTTCATCTGCTGCTCCGGTGTCTGTACCACGGGTGTGTCGTCCTGCTGGCTGCCGCGTCCATGCCGGCGTTTTCCACCGGTCGGTCGCACCGGATCAGGAGTGTTCCAATCCTGCATACCCGCGTTACTGGAGCTGTATCCGCCCGCGGCCTCCTGCTCCTGCGCTGCCGTTGCCGGATTGTTCTCCGGATCGTCCCACTCCGGCGTGCGCACCGGGTCACCATCGGGATCAATATCCGAAACGGTTGGGGAGTCCGTAGCATGCCGTGGAGCCGCATTAGCATCGCCCGGGCCCACCGGAAGAATAGGGGCATCCGAACCTTCCCCTGGAAACGGATTCTGCGCGGCCTTGCTTGCTGTCGGTTTGGCGGCATCGGCAGGTGGTGGCGCAGTCCGTGGCCCATTTGAAGTCGGGGCCTGCGTGCCTGCGGGCTGTGTTGCCTGGGCTGCGTACTTGCCGACCGTTGCACCACCGTCTTCGGGGAATGGGTTGGCCTGCGGAGCCGAGCCGCTCTGCGCCAGCGCCACACTGCCGACTGCGGCCAGCAGGATCAATAGCAACCATCGGTTTCGGGATACACGCAACACCGTTTCCATTCCAGCCATCCGTCCCACATCGCGCCCCCCCGAATCAAGATTGAACATCAAGGGGCCGCAGCGTACCTCTGCTTCCAGCATAGTGGAAGGCTGGCACCCTGCGGCCCACAGGCAATCCTCCGGCAGCCGCTTTTGCAGTCCTGCCCTGCGGGCATGGCTGCTTCCTACATCTTCATCCGATCCTGCTTCTTCAGCTTGATCGGCAGCTTCTTCAGCATCTCATCGGCATCCTTGTCCAGCGTCTTCTTCTCCTTGGAGGACTTGGACGAGATCTGCTGATCGGCAACCCCGCGGAAGAGCAGCTTCTTGCTGGAGCCCTGAAAGAGATCAAGTACAAACCTTCCCATGCGACGATCCACCTCGGTTGTGGTTACGTCGCCGGCTCCCATCGGGCCAAATCCGCCATCCCAGTCCGGAACCCAGTCATCGCCCCAGGCCCAGCCATCGCCCCAGCCTCCGCCGATGCCGTTATACATGGTTTCCATATCGCGCTCGGTCTTCACCCGATCCTTGGCAAAGACCACCAGGTCACCTCCGGTTGGCACCAGTTGCAGGCCGCGCATCTCCAGATCATGCGTGACCACACGGCGAATACGGCTGGCATCCAACGGGTTGGTGGTGGTGATTTTGCCAATGGAAAACGTATGGAAGTGGGCAAAATCCGCATGATGATTGAAGTCGGTTCGTATGGCAGCTGAGGCCGCACAGGGGAGGGCAACCAGCAGTGCTGCCGCCCAGATCGCGTTCCGTTGCATGGAAGCTCCTAAGGCTGATTCCCGGAAGAAGCCGTAGACCGGCCCTGCCGCAACCAGCCGTTCTGTATTTTGGATTGTCAAGCGGCAAGCCACACCGCTATGTCCACGTCCCATTCGATGCCGGGTTCCAACCGCAAAGATGCCCGGCAATCCTTCCCCGCCCATTTTTCTCACAGCCCTCGGCACGACTGAACCTTTACAATCCAACTGGGAGCAGGACGCGATGGCTTATCAGGTTCTTGCGCGAAAATATCGTCCGCAGCGCTTTGCCGACGTGGCAGGGCAGGAGCATGTGACGCGCACGCTGAAAAATGCGCTGCAGCAGCAGCGCATCGCCCATGGCTACATCTTCTCCGGCCATCGCGGCATCGGAAAAACCACCATCGCCCGCATTCTGGCCATGGCGCTGGACTGCCGCGCTGAGATCGGCTCCGCCGAGCGGCCCGACGTGGAGCCTTGCCTGCAATGCGTCAGTTGCCGGGAAATCTCCTCCGGCGGGAATGCCGAAAGTGTGGCCACGCAGTCGTTCGATTTCATTGAGATTGACGCCGCCTCCAACCGCGGCATTGACGACGTCCGCTCCATTTGTAGCCAGGCCACCGTGCGGCCGGCCCGCGACCGCTACAAAATCTTCCTGCTGGACGAGGCTCACCAGATCACCGATGCGGCCTTCAACGCCATTCTGAAGACACTCGAAGAGCCGCCCGAGTGGGCTATTTTCATGATGGCCACCACCGAGCCGGAAAATATCCCGCAGACCATCCGCTCCCGCTGCCAGCACTTCAGCTTTCACGCCGTGCGCTTTGAGGACATCCTCACCCAGCTCCGCGCCATCGCCGTGCAGGAGTCGATCGACTGCGAGGACGAGGCGCTTGCCCTGCTGGCCGAAGCCGGTGACGGCTCCATGCGCGACGCTCTGTCGATCATGGATCAGGCCATCGCCTCTGCCCCACGGCGCGACGGGCGGCCCCAGTTGGACGCCGCGCTGGTACGGGAGCTGATGGGTGCCTTGCCCAACGCCGTCATCGAGCGTCTCTTTGCCACCATCCATGCCGGGGAAAGTGCTGTTCTGATGCAGGAGCTGGATCGGCTGCTAACTAGCGGCAACAGCCCCGTCGCCATTGCCCGCCAGATGGTCCGTTATCTGCGCAATGCGCTGATGGCCAACCTGGGCGGTGAACAGACGCCGCTGTTGCAGATTGCCGCTGAGGAGCGGGCACGCGCCGCCCGCACCGCCGCCCTGTTCAGCGAAGAGGAGCTCACGCGTCACCTGCAGTTACTCCTCCGCACCTTCGACGATCTCAGCTTCCGGCAGGAGCAGCGCTTCCACCTGGAGCTGGGACTGCTCAAGCTGGTCCACGCCCAGCGCCTGGTGCCCATGGAGCAGGTGCTGAGCGGTCTGGCCCAAACCGGAAACTCACCTGGGAATCCGCGAGGCCACGCGCCCGGAGCCACTCCCGCTCCGGCAACTTCCCGGCCCAGCTCACCGGCTTCCCCGTCGGCTCGCGGTAACGCTCCGGTATCGAGCGCGGCAACGGCAGCACCAGGGCACACCGCCAAACCGGCAGCCAGCCACGCCCAGCCTACGCTTTCGCCCTTTGCCTCCGGCCCGGCAGCGCCGTCCGGCTCCGCACAGCCCCCTGCCGCAGGACAGGCAGCTCTGAGCCCAATGGCCGTCCCCGCAACCGTGCTGACCACCGAAGGCGCACTGGCTCGCGCAGCCGGTCCGCAACTGGTTCCGCGCTTGACGCCGGAAACCGTGCTGGAAGCTGTCTCGGCACCGGTCATAGAACCTGTCGTGACTCCCGTTGCGGAACAACTGATGGCGCCGATCACCGAACCGACCACGGAACCTGTTTGGACACCGGCGCGCATCGAAGTGAATTCCGAGACGCCAGCCACGTCTGCATCCGTTGTCTCCGATGCCGCTACCGAGACAGAGCCTGGTGTCGAAGCGATCAAGGCCGCCGTCGTCCTGGCGCTCGACAGCGGCGGACATAGCTCGGCAGCATCGCTGCTGGACGTGGCGGCATGGATTGCCGATGGCACCTCGCTGCGTATTGAGGTACCTGCAAAGCCGACCATGATTCGGCTCACCTTCAATGCCAATGCGGAAAAGCTCATCCGCCAGGCGCTCACGCAGGCCGGTGCCACGCCGCGCTTTCGCATCGTTCCGGGCGATTCGTCCGTCGCCGTCGCTCCGCGAGCTTCGGCCAATGCGGGCAGCGTGGGCAGTGTCGATCAGGAGGCCAGGAACCATCCGCTGGTTTTGAAGTCCACTGAGATTTTTGACGCCGAGATTTGCAGTGTCATCGATTTACGCCCGAAATAGCAGGTGAAGAACGGCATCGCAACCGCCACCGGCGCATCCATCTTCCATCGGAATCGAATACGCACTGTGGCGGTCGCCAGCCGACACAGCAGCTCATCAGGGAGGCTGACATGTTCAATCCACTCAAACTGCAGGAGATGCTGGCCAAAGCCGGTCAAATGCAGGAAGAGGTGCAGCGCAAGCTGAGCCAGACACACGTGGAGGGCACCAGCGGCGGCGGCGCGATCACGGTCGTGATGAACGGCAAAAAGCAGCTTCTCCAGCTGCGCATTGACCCGGCGGCCGTGGCCAGCCTGAGCGGAGACTCGCCAGACCTGGAAATGCTGCAGGACCTGATCGTTGCCGCCGTCAACGATGCCGGAACCAAGGCCGAGCAGCATCTGAAGACACAGCTTTCCGGCCTGATCGGCGGACTCAATCTCCCCGGACTGGGCTGAGGAGCCAGGCCGGAATCGCCCCCCTGCATCCGTTTCACGCAACACTTTTCCAGAGGAATCCACGAGGTCAACGAGAATCCACCGATGAGCACATCCCTGAATCTTCCCACCAACCGTCGCGCATTTCTGCGTCTAGCCGGTGCGGCTGCCGTCGTTGCCGCCCAGCCCATCCGCGGCATGGCCCAGGCAGCTAAACAAGACTTTGTCGCCTCCAGCCGCGCCGCTGCCGCCAGGACTCCCATTCAGGTCACAAAGCTGGCCGACAACATTCACCTGCTGCAGGGCTACGGTGGCAACATGGCTGTGCAGACCGGGCCCGACGGCAAGCTGCTGATCGACAGCAGCTACATGCCCGCAGCACCACGCATCCTGGCCGCGCTGGCAGCGATCAGCAAGGATCCGGCCTCCACGCTGGTCAACACCCACTGGCATGTGGACCACGTGGACGGCAATCAGCCCATGCATGAGGCTGGCTTCCAGATTCTGGCGCATAGCAAGACGCGCGAGCGGCTGCGCACGCCACAGAGTATCGGCCTGCTGCACCTGTCCATGCCTGCCTATCCGCAACCTGCCTGGCCGGTGACCACTTTCGAGCAGTCCATGACGCTATGGCGCAACGGCGACCGCATCCACATGGAGCACTATGCACCTGCCCACACCGACACGGACATCTTCCTCCACTTCCAGCACGCCAACGTCCTGCATGTGGCTGACATCTGGTTCAACGGCGTGTATCCGCTGATTGATGAAAGCTCGGGCGGCAACATCGACGGCATGATCCGTGCCTCGGCGCAGGCGCTGCAACTGGCAGATAACCAGACCCGCATCATCCCCGGCCATGGGCCGCTGGGCACACGGGCGCAACTGGTCGAGTATCACGCGATGCTCTCTAAAGTACGCGAGGACGTGGCACGGCTGAAGAAGGCAGGCCTCAGCGAGCAGGAGACCATTGCACGCAAGCCCACCGCTGCACTCGATGCCAAGTGGGGCAAGGGCGGCATGACACCGGATGTCTTCACCGGCATCGTCTATCGTACCGTCCAGATCTGATCCTATCTGATCCTATCGATCCCACATGAACTCGGTGCAGACCAGGACACAACCGAACGAGGAGCAGGCAAGGTGCAGCGTTACGCAGAACCGCTGGCTAGGCTGATTGAGGAGCTGAGAAAACTGCCCGGCGTGGGCGGCAAAACCGCGCAGCGCTACGCGTTTCATCTGCTGCGGGCCAGTGACGACGATGCGCGGGCGCTGGCCGAGGCGCTGGCCGCACTCAAGGCCAGCCTGCACCTCTGCTCCATCTGCCACAACGTGACCGACGTGGATCCCTGCGCCTACTGCGCCAATCCCACACGCAACCAGCGCACGATCTGCGTCGTCGAAGAGCCGACCAGCATTGCCTCCGTCGAACGTACGCGCAGCTTCCACGGCTCCTACCATGTGCTGCACGGCACGCTTTCCCCACTGCACGGCGTCGGCCCGGAGCAGTTGCGCATCCGCTCGCTGATTGAGCGCGTGGAGTCCGGCCAGATTGAGGAGGTCATCCTCGCCACCAGTCCCACGCTGGAAGGCGAGGCCACGGCAGACTGGATCGCCGGGCTGCTGCGTCGGCTGCCAGTACGCATCACGCGCATCGCCACCGGGGTGCCCGCCGGCAGCGATCTGGAATATGTCGATGAGGTTTCGATGACGCGCGCTCTCGAAGGAAGGCGCGAACTGTAGCCGCGCCAGCTCTGCCTGCACTCTCGTATAATCACGTGGATGAGCGGGTTGGCCTCTTACTTCGATTCTCTGGCTGCGTCCTCCACTGCCTCCCGATTCGTGCCCGGCTCCTGCTCCGGCAGCTTTTTCCTTCGCAGGCATCGACAAGCCCTTCTTTGCGTCTTACTGCTGGCGGCCTGGGCCACCGTGCCGATGGCTGCTCAGCAGATGGGCGGCATTGCCAGCGGCGTGCAGCAGGATGCACAGTTTGACGCACAGCACCGGCCCATCACCGCAGGCGGCTTTGTGAAAAGCGGTCCCATCGTCTTCCAGAATGTCGCGCAGCAGGCCGGCCTCACCTCTTGGCACCACACAGCCGGAACGCCGGAAAAGAAGTACATCCTGGAAGCCAAGGGGCCCGGCGTGGCCCTGCTCGACTATGACCACGATGGCTGGCTCGATATCTATTTCGTCAACGGCTCTACCTTCGATGCCCTCGACGGCAAGGCCCGCTCGCCACAGGCCGCACTCTTCCACAACAATCACGACGGCACCTTCACCAACGTGGCCGCGCAGGCCGGCGTCACCAATGACCGCTGGGGCTACGGCGTGGTCGTCGGAGACTTTGACAACGACGGCTGGCCCGATCTCTACGTCACCAACTATGGCAAGAACCGGCTCTACCGCAACAACCACGACGGCACATTCACCGACGTTGCGGAAAAGGCCGGCGTAGCGCTCGGCGGCTGGTCCGCCGGTGCTACCTTCGGCGACTATGATGGCGACGGACGCCTCGATCTTTTTGTGGATGGCTATATCGACTTCGATGTGCACAATCCGCCGCTGAGCGGCAACAAGGTTGTCGGCTACGCGCGCTGCGTTTATCGCGGAACGCTGGTCATGTGCGGCCCGCGCGGACTGCGCGGCGAGCGCGACCATCTCTTCCACAACAACGGCGACGGCACCTTTACCGACGTCAGCCAGAAAGCCGGCGTCAGCGATCCGGACCGCTATTACGGCCTGGGTACTGTCTTTGCCGACGTCAACAACGACGGCTGGCCGGACCTGCTGGTCGCCGATGACTCCTCGCCCAACTACCTCTACATCAACAAGCACAACGGCACCTTCGAGGACGACAGCTACACCGGCGGATTTGCCGTCAACGAGGGCGGCCGCGAGGTGGCTAACATGGGCCTGGCGCTGGGCGATTACAAAAACAATGGCCACCTCGATGTCGTCAGCACCACCTTCTCCGACGACTACAAGGTGGTCTTTGAAAACGATGGCACCGGCAACTTCACCGACGTCAGTTACAAGGCTGGTATAGCCAAGCCGACCATCCCATTCGTCGGCTTTGGCGACGGCTTTCTCGACTATGACAACGACGGCTGGCTAGACCTGTTCATCGCCAACGGTCACGTCTATCCGCAGGTCGATCAGCATCCCGAGTGGGGACAAAGCTACGCTCAGCGACCGCAGCTCTTCCACAACAACGGCAAGGGCAGCTTTACCGAGATTCCGCCGGTTGAAGGCACCGGCCTGGCCACCGTCAGTGTAGGCCGCGGCGCAGCCTTCGGGGACCTGTTTAACAACGGCAAGATTGATGTCGTCATCAGCAACATGGACGGCGTGCCTGTGCTGCTGAAAAATGTCAGCCCGGACAAACATCACTGGATCGAATTCAGCCTGATCGGCGGGGCCAAAAGCCCGCGTGACGCCGTCGGAACTACCGTCTACCTGACCGCCAACGGCATGCGCCAGCGCCAGGATGTCCTCAGCGGCGGCAGCTATCTTTCCTCCAATGATTTTCGCCTGCACTTTGGCCTGAGCGATGCCACCCGCATCGACGGCGCCGAGATTCACTGGCCGGATCGAACCGTGGAAAAGCTCTCCATTCCCGTCATCGATCGCATCCTCACCATCGAAGAAGGCAAAGGGATCGTCTCCGGCTTTGAACATGAGTCTGCACCTGCACCCCAGGCTCATGCCGCGCCACTCCCGCCATCCAACGTTTCTCAACCACACTCACATTGAGGTGCCGCATGCAAAACCCCACTCGTCGTCGTTTCCTGCTGCAGTTGCCCTCCGGGCTGGCCGCGGCTCTGCTTGCCTTCCGCTCTCCTCGCCTGCACGCTGAAAGCGCCACTACCATTCCACAGTCGGCGCTGTTGGAGCCGGCTGCCGCCGCCGCACTTCTGCAAAAGCCGGACGCAGGTCACACAAAGATTCTGCAGGTTGGCTTCCGCTCCATGTTTGATCAGCAGCATATCCGCGGTGCCATCTACGCCGGACCGGCCTCGCAACCCACCGGGCAGGCCCTGCTGCGCAGTGCCGTGGCTTCCCTGCCCCGCACAGCGCCCATCCTGCTCTACTGCGGCTGCTGCCCCTGGACGCACTGCCCCAACATCGCCCCGGCCTGGGACCTGCTGCACGGGATGGGATTCCGCAACGTGCGCGTGATTCACATTGCCAATAACTTTGGCGATGACTGGGTGGCAAAGGGGTATCCGGTTGCCTGAGCCAACGCATCGGCCTGTAGCCAGACGTTATCTGCTGCAGATGCTGGCCGCCAGTGCGGCCGCCTCGCTGCTGCCCCGAGGTTCGGCATCAGCGGCGCCGTTGCGCCTGCTGCAACCGGCACCGGACTTCGTTCGTCCGTCGGTGACCGACCACTCGCCGGTCCATCTGGCCAGCCTGCGCGGACGGGTGGTGCTGCTCAACTTCTGGGCTACCTGGTGCGGTCCCTGCCTGTCAGAGATTCCCCGTCTCGCCGCCTGGCAGCAGACACTGGGCCCGCAGGGGCTACAGGTTCTCGGCGCTTCCATGGATGACTCAGCCTCCGAAGTGCTCGCCTGGATGCGCAGCCATCCCATCCCCTATCCGATTGTGATGAGCGACCGGCAGCTGAGCATGCGTTACGGCGGCGTACTGGGGCTGCCAATCTCGTTTCTCATCGATCGGCGCGGACGGCTACGGCAGCGCGTGGAAGGCCCACTGAGTGCAGCTGATCGGGACAGGCTGTTGCTGCCGTTGCTGCAGGAATCCCCGGCAGCATACGGAGCTGGCCTCAAGACCGGTGTGGCCCGGGGCTGAAATCCAGCCAGCGGCAACCTGTCCCATGGAGCGGCGACAAGAGCTAGCCGCGCATGCGCGCCAGCAGATCCTGCGGATGGACTGGCTTGGCCAGAATCTCAAAATCGTAGCCGCGCGCCCGTGCCTTTTCCAGAAGATCGGCCGTTGCGGCCTGGCCGGAAAACAGCAGCACCTTAATCTGGGGCAGCATACGACGAATCTCAATCGCGGCATCAATGCCGTTTACCCCGGCCATAATCACGTCCGAGATCAGCATCTCCGGTTGAAAGCTGGCTGCCACTTCCAAAGCCTGCTCGCCGGAGTAGACGGCGCGGGTTTCAAATCCGCTTTGGGAAAGTATCATGGCCAGCGTATCGGCGATTACGCGCTCATCGTCGGCCACCAGCACCCGTTGTTTGTTTCTGCCTTCGCTGCTCATACGGCGTTTCCCTGTATCCTTGTGCTTCTGTATTTCCCGGCGTTTTCTCTCGGAAGGCCTACGGCCCAATTCCCCGCACTGCGTCGCGTTCCCGTGCGGCTGACACTTCATATTGTATCGGTCCAGGGCATCCATCCCGCTCGGGAATTCTCCGGGAATCCTCTCTTTCTGCCGTTTACTCCTGCCTGCACGGCTCCCCTGCCAACGTCCCGGCTTCCGGCATCCCTCCGGCGAAAACCAGCGGAAAAACTTTCGCTTTTTCCTGCTCCGCATCTGGTCACCCATTGCTGCAGGCTGTAAGCTAAGGGCAGGTTTGCTCAACCCATACCATCCACTGCATTCGGTATTTCCGTGCCTTCCCGCGATTGTTTGTATGGGCTGTTGCATCAAACAATCCTGATGTCGGCAGACAGCGAATTTCCCTGACGGAGGATGATCCGTCCTTCACCGTTCTGCATCGAAACGCATCATGAGCAGCCGCTTTCTGCTCTTTGGCCAGCCCCGGCCCCTGCCGTGCGCTCCGGGCCACAAAACAGCAGTCCGTAGGCTAACAACCAGAATCCGCGGGGGTAGCCTCCGCATCCAAGAACCTCGCGCCAGGAGGACGCATGGACAATCTGCTCAAAGGCTCTGCGCTCCAATCTCCCGTCTCCTCCGTTGTCTCCGACGAGCCCATCATCCGCGCCGAACGGATTGAGAAGTACTACGCACAGCCCAGCCAGAACCGAATTCAGGTCATCTCGCCCACGGATCTGTCGATTGTGCCGGGCGAAATTCTTGCCCTGCTCGGCCCCTCCGGCTCGGGTAAATCCACCATGCTGCGGATGCTCAGCGGGCTTTCCCGTCCCAGCGCCGGACAGGTTTACTGGCACGGTCGCCCCATCGCCGAGTCGGCCATCAACGTCTCCATCGTTTTCCAGAGCTTTGCTCTTTTCCCCTGGCTCACGGTGCTGGAGAACGTCGAGGCACCGCTGAAGGCTCGTGGCCTGGGGGCTGAGGAGCGCCGCGAACGCAGCCTGCGCATGCTGGATACGGTCGGTCTGGACGGCTTTGAAGCCGCCTATCCCAAGGAACTCTCCGGAGGCATGCGCCAGCGCGTGGGCTTTGCGCGCGCACTGGTCGTAGAGCCGGAGGTGCTCTTCATGGATGAGCCGTTCTCGGCCCTCGACGTGCTCACGGCAGAGAATCTGCGCAGCGAACTGCTCGAGCTCTGGTCGAAGAAGACCATGCCCACCAAGGCCGTCTTCCTGGTCACCCACAACATTGAAGAGGCTGTCCTGCTGGCCGACCGCATCATCGTGCTGGGCCGCAACCCCGGTCACATCCGCACCGACTTCCGGGTACAGCTTTCGCACCCGCGCGACCGCAAATCCGAACCCTTTACTCAACTGGTCGACTACATCTACAAGGTGCTCACGCGGCCGGAAGTGGCTCCGCTTGCCGCACCCGACCACACCACCGGCAAGCCCCCGCGCGATCAGCGCCAGATGCACTACCAGATGCTGCCCCATGCCCGTCCCGGAGGTGTGGCCGGCCTGCTCGAACTGCTCATCGACAAGGGAGGCAAGGACGACATCTACCGGCTGGCCGACGATCTTGCCTTTGAAATCGATGACCTGCTGCCCATCGTCGACGCTGCGCAACTGCTCGGCTTCCTCACCGTCGAGGAGGGCGATGTGGCCATCACCCAAGAAGGAACGGCCTTTGCCAACTCCGAAATTCTCCAGCAGAAGGAACTTTTCCGCGAGGCGGCACTGCGCAATATCCTGCTGCTGCGCCAGATTCGCCGCGCACTGGAGACCAAGAACGACCACACCGTACCGGAAGAGTTCTTTCTGGATATGCTCGACGAGCAGTTCAGCAATGACGAAAGCCTGCGCCAGGTGGAAACCGCCGTCAACTGGGGCCGCTACGCCGAGCTTTTCGACTTCGACGCGGCGCGTCGCCGGTTCATCCTGCCCGAGGAGCCGGAGGCCCAGCCTGCTGTCCCGGTCGAGGATGCCGAATGAAGCTTCAGCGCACCTTCCGCCCCCTGGCCAGCACGCTGGTCATGCGCTCCACCTGGCCGGTCTTCATTGACGCCGGAGTAGCAGCCTGCGGCCTGGCCATCTTCTTCACCATCGTGCATATGGGTGCCTACTGGATGCAGGCCCCCGTGCCCATGGTCCCCATCTCACACTCCATACGCGCCCTGCCGACCTATGCCGCCTACTCGGTGGTGCGCATTGCCATCGCTTATCTCATGAGCCTGATCTTCGCCGTCAGTTACGGATATCTGGCCGCCTATAACCCGCGCGTGGAAGCCTGGATGATTGCCGCGCTCGACATTCTGCAGTCGATCCCCGTGCTCAGCTTCCTGCCTCCGGTGGTACTGGCGATGGTTGCGCTCATTCCCGGTCACCAGCTGGGCATCGAGCTGGGCGTTATCCTGCTCATCTTCACCGGGCAGGTGTGGAATCTGGCCTTCAGCTTTTACACCTCGCTGAAGACCATCCCGCGTGAGATGGTTGAGGCCGCACGCATCTACCGCTACTCGGCCTGGCAACGCTTCTGGCAGTTGGAAATGCCCTATGCCACCATCGGCCTGGTCTGGAATTCCATCGTCTCAGTCGCCGGTGGCTGGTTTGCCCTCATCGCCTGCGAGATGTTCACCATGGGCGACCGCAACTTCCAACTGCCCGGCCTGGGCAGCTATCTGCAAACCGCAGCCAGCTCCGGTGACGTTCGCGCACTGCTGGCCGGCCTCGGCACCGTGATCCTGATCGTCGTCGCTACCGACCAGCTGATCTGGCGGCCGCTCATCGCCTGGAGCGACAAGTTCAAATTCGAGCAGGTGGAGTCCGATGATCGCGTCACCTCACCCATCCTGGAGCTGCTGCGGCGCTCCCCGCTGCTGCAGTCGCTGCCGCAACGCATCTGGGCCAGTATCGAGGAGCCGCTCTATAGCCGGCTGGCCGCGCGGCATCGCAGCCAGCCGCTGCACGCATTAGATGAGGAAGGCGGCTCCAGCTCCTCGCTGCAACTCTGGATGCTTGGCCTCGCCGTGGCAGCCGCGGTGGGCTGGGGCGCATGGCAGGGCCTGCTGCTGCTGCGCGGCATCACCGCAGCCGAGCTGCGGCTGCTACTGGAGGGCGCTGCCGCCACCTTCCTGCGCGTGAATGCCTCGCTGCTCATCTCCGCGCTCTGGACCATTCCGGTCGGCGTCGCCATCGGATTCAATCCACGACTGGCGCGGCTGGTCCAGCCCGTCGCCCAGATCATGGCCTCCATCCCGGCCACGGCATTTTTTCCTATCCTGCTCATCGGCCTTGTTCGCCTGGGCGGCGGACTCGGCATCGGCTCGGTCGCGCTCATGCTGCTCGGCACACAATGGTACATCCTCTTCAACGTAATCGCCGGCGCCATGTCTATCCCCTCGGACCTGCGTGAAGCCGCCTCGCTATACAAATTCACCCGCTGGCAGCGCTGGACTACCCTCATCCTGCCTGGTATCTTCCCCTACCTGATCACCGGCATGGTTACCGCCTCCGGTGGCGCCTGGAATGCC